>QKCE01000064.1 GCA_003245785.1 Spirochaetales bacterium
CAAGGCGAGGCCCGGGAAGACCGTCCCCCTCGATATCCTTTTGGACGCGGGAACCCTCGCCCTCTTTTACTCCAAGGGACGGAAAGCCGGGACGGCGGATCTCTACCATACCCAGGTAAAATACCTGCGCCGCGCGAAGGGCGCCCCGAAGGGTACCGTCCTCCCCTCGAACGAAAAGAACCTCTCGGTGAGCCTGGACGACGCGCGGCTGAAGCGACTCGAAGCCTGCAGGGAGGACGTATGAGCGCGAAATGCCGAAATGCCGCCCTCGCGCTTTTTTTCGCCCTGGTCGCGGTTCCCGCCCTCGCGGAAGAGGCGCCGGTCCGGCGCACGGACAATCCCTGGATCATCCTCCGGGCCTTTCTCGTCTCCTACCCCGACCGGATACAGGGGGTCGATTTCGACGCGGCGACGAAGGAATGGTTCCTCGTGATAAACGACGAGCGCCTTTACTGGGCCGGGGGACGCCTGCTCCGCAAGGAAGACCTCCCCAAAGCCGACTCCTGGCGCCCCTACGTCGACTACCTCTATCCCCGGGACGTACCGGACCCCTCCTCCTTCTCGCAAGAAACCATCGCGAGCCTGAACAACCAGGTGCTCACGGAGCGGCGGAAAAACGCCCCCGCCTACAATCTCGCCTTCTACGACGCCCTGTACGACGGCGCGACCCGCGTGAAGATCGAGTCCCACATCGTCAGGTTCGATTACCTCGGCAAGCGCGTCTCGGTTCACGAGTCCCTGGTCGAGCCCCTGAAGCGCGTGGAGGCGAAGCTCCGCGAAGGGGCCAAGACCGACGCCGAGACGGCGACGTTCCTCGCCGCGATCGGCTCTATCGAGGGCTACAACTGGCGGGAAATCGCGGACAGTCCCGCGCGGAGCAACCACAGCTGGGGCATCGCTGTGGACATCCTCCCGAAAAATTGGGGCAAAAAGAATATCTACTGGAATTGGATCAGCTACTGGAACGATAAGTGGATGCTCATCCCCCTGGACCGGCGCTGGATGCCCCCGAAAGCCGTCGTTGAGACCTTCGAGGGCGAGGGGTTCATCTGGGGCGGCAAGTGGCTGCTTTGGGACAACATGCATTTCGAATACCGCCCGGAACTGCTCGAGCTTCGGGACTGGGGCTATACCGGGAGGTCGACCGATGCGCCTTGACGTGCCCGTCGCCTTCGTCATCGCCCTCGTATGCCTCGCGGCCCTGCTTTGCATCCTCGTCGGCGTGCGCGTCGGCATGCTAATCGGCCGGCTGAAAGCCGAGCGGGGCTTCGCCGACCGGCTCGCTGACGGTCGCTCCGACGCGGTAAAGCGGTCCCGCGCGACCCTGGGCGGCCAGTTTCTGGAACAGCTCGCGCCCTACCTGCCGGATTTTCCCGCCGAGCCTACGGAAGTCCGGTTCATCGGCAAGCCCGTGGATTTCGTCGCTTTCCGGGGCGCGAGCGCCGGCGCCGTGGAACGGGTCACCTTCATCGAGGTCAAGTCCGGGGGCTCGAAGCTCTCGACGGTGGAGCGGACCCTCCGGGACGCGATCGAGTCGGGCAGGGTGGACTGGGTGGAATACAGGGTTCCCGGGGCGGACGCCGACTGAGGCCGTCGTCGGGGCGCCGACTGCGCGGGCGGAGCGTCCCGTTCCGAAATCCGAATCCAAACAATGAAGCCCGTTCCGGCATGGCGCCTGAACGGGCTTTCTCTATTCATTGGCGGGATCGTCGACCGTCGGGCTTTCTCCCGACGGGTCCGGCCTTTCCGGCCGGGACGGCCGGGACTCGCGCCCCGGCCTCGCCGTACCCGGCTTACTCGGTAAACCGGATCTTCTGCCAGACCTCGTTGTAGAGCTCGAGGTTTTCCCCGATATCTTCCTTGAGTTCGCAATTCGCGATGGAATCGGCGTTGTAAAGGGGAGTCACCTTCTGCAGGGCACCGGCTTCCGTGTGGATGGTCGAGGGGAACCCGAAGGCGTCGAGGAACTCCGCGTAAATCTCCGGGCGGAGGAAGAAGTTGATGAACTCTTCCGCCAGTTCCTTGTTCTTGGCTCCCTTGGGAATGCAGAGGTTGTCTATATACATCGGGCCGCCCTCCTTCTTCGGGATGAAGAAGGCCACCTTGTCCTGCATTTCCGGGGTAACCTCGGCGTACACCGACTCGGCGTAACCCTGGACCACCCAGAACTCGCCGGTCGCGAAGGACTTGGCGAAGCCTTCGGCGTCGAACTTGACGAGGTTGGGCTTCCACTCGTCGTTCACCAGGCGGTAGGCCTTGTCGAGCTCCGCGGGATCGACGGTGTTAACGGAATAGCCGAGGTAGGCGAGGGCGTCGCCCAGCACTTCCCTCATGTCGTCGAGCATGGACATGCGGCCCGCGAGGTCCTTGCGGCCGAAGATGGACCAGCTCTCCTCGAAGTCGGGCACCTTCTCGGTGTTGACGGCGACGCCCGCGGCGCCCATGTAGTAGGGCACGGAGTATTCCATGGAGGGGTCATAGGTGGCCTTCGCGAGACTTTCGGGCTTTATGTACTTGACGTTCGGTACCTTCGCGAGGTCGATCTTCTCGAGCATGCCTTCGCTCTTCATGATCGACACGTAATCCCCGGAGGGAACCACGAGGTCGTAACCGGAACCGCCCGCCTTGAGCTTGGCGTACATGTCCTCGTTCGACGCGTAATCGTCGTACACGACCTTCACGCCGAATTCCTTCTCGAATTTCTCGATTACGGAGTCGGGCGTGTAATAGGTCCAGTTATAAAGGTAAAGCGTCTTTCCGGATGCCTTGTTGCATCCGGTCAACCCGAGGGCGAGGAGCGCCAGTGCCCCTGCTCCCAAAACAGCAAAAACGCGAGAGCTAACTTTCATGGCGTTCATGCCTCCTTGTAACTGCTTTGATAAATGCCTTTTCCAGACTTTATGAATGGCGATCATTTGGACGCCGCGATGTTCTTCAGGAAATTCCTGAGGAAGAACGCGATGAGCATGGTCCCGAGGATCATCACGAAGGAAAGCGCGTTGATCACCGGGGAAATGCCGTACCGGACCATCGAGAACACGTAGAGCGGGAGGGTGGTGGAGCCGGGGCCGGACACGAAGAAGGTAATGACGAAGTCCTCGAGCGACATGGTGATCGACATGAGGAAGGCCGAGAGGATTCCCGGCATTATCGCCGGGATGATGACCTTGAAAAGGGTCTGCCGCTCGTTTGCGCCGAGGTCCCGCGAGGCTTCGATGATGGAGTAGTCGAACTCGTCGAGCCGGGCCATCACCATCAGGAACACGAAGGGCAGGCAGAACGTGGAGTGGGCGATGAAGATCGTGACCATGCCGAGGGGCAGGTTGACGGCCGAGAAGAATATCAGCATCGAGATGCCGATGATGACCTCGGGTAGGACCATCGGGAGGAAGCTGATGGTCTGGATGTAGGCCCTGCCGGGAAAGCGGTACCAGTTGATGCCGATGGAGGCGAGGGTGCCGATTACGGTGGCCATGAGCGCCGAGGAGAAGGCGATCACGACGCTGTTCCCGAAGGAGGTCCACAGCTTTTCAGAATCGAGGAAGAGCTTTTCGTACCAGCGGAAGGAGAAACCCGTCCATACCATGCCCTTCGCCTCGTTGAACGAATAGAACACGATCACCGCGAGGGGCAGGAAGAGGAAGGCGACGGTCAGGGCCATCATGGTGCTCGACATGGTGCCGTCCCGGCGGTTGCGGAGGGCGCGGCGGGCGTGGCGGGCCGGCTCCGACAGGGGCTTCTTGCGGGAGAACCGGGTCAGGAGGGCCTTGGGAATCGAATTGGGGTTCCGCTCGCTCATATGCCCGACTCCTGTTTCACGCCGCTGGCGGCCTTGGTCCTCGCGGCTTCGCGGGCGCTGGTTCCCATCATCCAGAGCACGCCCACGGTGCTGGCGACGGTAATCACCATCGAGAAGGCGGAGGCGAGGGGCCAGTTCCGGATCTTCGTCACCTGGTCGACGATCACGTTGCCGAGCATATAGGAATCCTTGCCGCCCACCAGGAGGGGCACGGTATACACGCCGAAAATCGGGATGAAGGTGAAGATGACCGCGGTAAGCACGCCGGCGCGGACGTTCGGGAGCAGGACCTTCAGCATGGCCTGGGGCTTGGTGGCGCCCAGGTCCCGGGCCGCCTCGAGGAGCGAAAAGTCGAACTTGTCCATCGCCGTGAAGATCGGGAGGATCGCGTAGGGGAGGTACATGTAGACCATGACCAGGACCACCGCGGTCTGGTTATAAAGAAGGGGCAGGCTCGTCTTGATGAGGCCCCAGGACTTGAGGGTCTCGTTGATGAACCCCTCGTTCCCGAGGATCGCGATCCAGGCGTTGATCCGGATGAGGGAGTTCGTCCAGAAGGGGATGATCACGAGAAAGAGGAGCAGGGTCTGCATCTTGCTCCGCGCCATGGCGTAGCCGCAGGGCAGGGCGACGAGGATGCAGAACACCGTGGAAACGACCGTAACCCACAGGGTCCGGACGAAGAGCTTCGCGTAGCTCGAGTTGAGCATCTGGACGTAGGCGTCCAGGGTGAACTGCCAGATGACGCCGCCATGCAAGCCCTTCTTCATGAAGCTGTAGGCGACGATGATCGCGATGGGGAGAAGGAAGAAAACCGAAAACCAAACCCCCATGGGGTAACCGTAGATAGGGCCGTAATTCCGGCCGACGAGCGACTTTTTGCCGCTCATTGGTTGATCACCTCTACGATGTATCCGTCGTTGGCGCTCCAGGATACGTAGACCGTGTCTTTCCACTGGATTTCGGGGCCGTCCTCCAGGTAATTCTGGTGCTGCTTGAACACCTTGAGGGTCGTGCCGTTGTCGAGCTTTACGTAGAACTTGGACTGGAAGCCCGAGTAGACCGGCTCCTCGACGTAGCCGCGGAAGGCGTTTATCTCGCGGCTCGTGGACTGGGGCTCCTCGAGGGTAATGCGGACCTTTTCGGGGCGCACGGTGAAGCTCACCCTCTGGCCCGGCTCGGTCCGGTCGTAATCGGTCACCTTGATCTGGCGGCCCAGCTCGGGCACGTCCAGGGTCACCATGAAATCGTCCTTTTGGGTTGGCACGCACTCGACCACGCTGGAATCGAAAAGGTTCGTCTCGCCGATGAATTTCGCGACGAACTCCGTGGCGGGGCTCTCGTAAATCTCGTAGGGCGTGCCGATCTGGAGCACCTTCCCCTGGTTCATGACGGCGATACGGTCGGAAACCGAGAGGGCCTCGCTCTGGTCGTGGGTCACGTAAATGAAGGTGATGCCGATCTGGTCGTGGATGTTGTCGAGTTCCACGAGGAGGTTCTGGCGAAGCTTCGCGTCGAGGGCCGAAAGGGGCTCGTCCAGGAGGAGCACGCTCGGCTCGTTGATGAGCGCCCGGGCGATGGCCACGCGCTGCTTTTGCCCGCCCGAGAGCTGGTTGGGTTTCTTGTGCACGTGGGCGTCGAGCTGCACGAGGTGAAGGTAATCGAGGACCTTTTTGTTTATCTCCGCCGAGGGCATTTTTTTCAGGCGGAGGGGGAAGGCGACGTTCTCGAAAACGGACAGGTGGGGGAACAGGGCGTAATTCTGGAATACGGTGTTCGACTGGCGCATGTTCGGGTCGATGCCGATGACGTTCCTTCCGTCGAACGACACGATGCCGGAATCCGGGACCTCGAAGCCCGCGATAATCCTCAGGAGCGTGGTCTTTCCGCATCCCGACGGCCCGAGAAGCGAGAAGAACTCGCCCTTGTTGATCCTTATGTTGGCATCGTCCAGCGCGCAAAAACTTCCGAAGTTTTTGGACACTCCTTCTATAGATACGTCACAGCCTTTCAATCTTTTTTCCTGCCCTCCTGGGTGCGTCGTCGTTTCAATGCCCGGAAACCCGTCAGTCCTGGGCCCGCGGCGAGTCCTCTCCGGAGGCCCGGGCTTCAATTTTGAATGTGTTGTATTTCGGCCCTTATGTCAATAGTTTCGACCCCGCGGCGCGAATAACGGCGAGTTCGGATTCCGGGAGGCTGTTCGCCCTTCCCGCGTCGGCGAAGATGCACCGGGTCGCGAAGGCTTCGGGTCGCGACGGCGGGACCGCGACGCTCGCCACGTACTGGCTTTCCCAAATCGCCCGGAGGGCCCATTCCTCGTGGGCCCGGGGAACCGGGGCCGAGTGATAGAGCTCGTGCACCTGCGCGGGTACGGCGGAGAGCACGCCGCCCGCGAAGGGATCCGTCGCGAGGAGAGGTATGCCTTCCTCGCCGAGCTCGCGGACCGTCGGTTCGAGCGCCGGGGCCGTGACGAGGTTATAGTCGGCGCACCAGAAAGCCCACCCTCCGTCGGCCTCCGCGACGGTCCGGGCCGCGGAATCAAGCCCCGCGCGGTCGGTCCCGCAGCGGAAGCCGAACCCGGCGAGGATTCCCCCGGCGACCGCTGCCCCGGCCGCGGCGGCGACGGCTTTCGACATTCCCGCGAGGGATTCCTCCGGGATGCCCGTAAAATCGGCGGCCAGATAATCCCCGGGCCTGGCGCACCGGGCGACCAGGGCTTCCCGGAGCGCGCCTTCGGAGGCAACCGTTTCCGCGGCGAGGGCCACGACCGCGGGAACGGGGAGGCCCGTCGGGACCGGCGTCGCGCGTTCCGCGCCCAGGTACGCGAGGTTCACCCCGAAGGCTTCGAGAGCCTGGCGGGTCGTCGTTTCGTCGTCCTTCCCGGGGCTTAACGCCGCGGTAATTATGGAAATTTTCGAGTTTGCTATTTTCGGGAAATGACGGTATAACATGGGAAAGATATACCATAAAGGTACAGGAGATTCAAATGAAACGAGGCTTCGGACTCATAGTGCTTCAGGTCGCGGTGGCGCTCTACCTCTTGGTCGCGGGCGTATCCGGGCTCATCGCCTCGAACGCGGGCGATCTCGAACCGGTCGTGCGCTTTCTCAACGGGCTTTTCGCCAGCCAGACGATCGTCACGATCATCGTCATCGTCCTGTCCGTCTGCGAAATCATCGCGGGCTTCTTCCTCATCATGGAGCTGTTCACCACCGACCTCCGCATTACCGACATGATCCTCTTCATCTTCATCGTCCTGTGGATCGCGAACATCGTCCTGGTCGATTTCGTGTATCCCATCGGCGACGGAAAGAGCTTCCGGAGCGTGTCCGCGGTACTTCACTACCTCAGCGTGCTTTCGAGCCACCTGATGGTCCTCGGCGCCCTCATAATGGTCGCGAAAAAGTTCAACTGACCGGGGAAGCCGCTTGCCCCCGCGGGAAATTTCCCGCGCAGGCGGTGCGCCTCTCCCGCCCTGAATCGGCTTTCAGCCCATTAGCGCGCAAAGCGCCATATAAAACGCCGTGCCCCCGAATATGGAGAGCATGGCGTTTTTTTTCCACAAATGAAGGGCGGTCACCGCCGCCAGGGCGGCGATTTCCCGGATTCCCGAAGGCCACTGGGCCCACCGGATATCCTTCAGGCAATAAACGATGAGCACCCCCAGCACCATCGGGGGAATGAACCGCTCGATAAAGCGGATGACCCGCGGCGGGTCGCGCCGGGCGAAGAGCAGGAAGGGAAACGCGCGGGTGGCGAGGATCACGAGGCCCATAAGGGGCACCGCGACGAGGGCCTGGGCAAGGGTCGTCATTTGGAGCCTCCCCGGAGGAGGGCGAGGAGGGCTACCCCGCCCGCGAGCGCCGCGATCAGCATGTTGGACTTTCCCGCGAGGAGGAGGGCCGCGATGCCGCAGGCCACGCCGATTCCCACGGGAAGCCAGTCTTTCGAAACCCGGAGCCTGTCGAGCAACAGCACCATAAAAAGGGCGGTGAGGGCGAAGTCCACCCCCGCGAAGGAAAAGGGAATGAGGGCGCCGGCGAGGGCGCCTATTACGCTACCCGAGACCCAATACGCCTGGTTAAGGAGGGCGACGGAACCGTAAAAGGCCCCGGGGGCGACCCGGTCGGGAGGTTCCACCCCGGTGAGGAGGGCGTAGGTTTCGTCCGTCAGGGCGAACACGAGATAGGGCTTCCAGGCGCCAACGGAGCGGAATTTCCCGATCAGCGACAAGCCGTACACGATGTGCCGGATATTGACCATCAGCATGGTCACGAGGAGACCCCCGAGGGGCACGCCCGCCGCAAACAGCCCGATGGAGATATATTGCCCGGCTCCGGCGTACATGAGGGAGCTCATGATCGGGGCGAGCCACCAGGGATACCCGGCTTTCACGAGGATGAGCCCGAAGGGGATGCCGATGGCGGTATACCCGAAGAAAACGGGGAGGGTGACGGGGAAAGCCTCCCGAAAGGCGAAAGTCTTTGAAGCCATAATGCAGACACTTTAATCCTCGGCGCTTCCTTCGGCAAGCGCCCTTGTCGCCGGGAATGAAGGCGGAGTTGACCGGAAAGTCCTTATATGAGAAAATAAGGGATGCGTTCACGGGAACGCGGGCACAGAAGCCAAGGAGGACCCCCATGGTCGCGTTGATTACCGGCATTATCCTTATATTGTTCACCGTTTTTGCCGCTCTGCCTCCCGATTTACTCGGGTTCGGCCTTGGTTGGGGCGACGATATCCTCCTGTTCCTTCGCGGCGGGGCGCCCATTATCGCCGCCTTCGTGGGACTCGTCGCCGTGTTCATCGGCATCGCGGACCTGAAGGACAAGGCGGAGGCCAAAAAGGAAGAAGCCGCCGCGAAGGCGAGCGAAAGTAAACCCGATTGATCCGGCTATTGACACTTTCCCGATATTTTCTATATATTGAATAACCCACATTATCTGCGCGTGACGGTCATCCCGTCAGGCGTTTTTCAAACGTCACGCGGCACGGAACGCGCCGCGTACAGTTCATTTGTAAGGTACGTACATGAAGACACTTTTTGTAAAAGAACATGAGGCACCCCGCGCCTGGTTTGTCATTGATGCGACGGACAAACCGGTTGGACGCATCGCCGCCAAGGCCGCGTACATGCTTCGGGGCAAGCACAAGGTTACCTACGCCCCCAACCAGGAAACCGGCGACTACATCATCATCATCAACGCCGAAAAGGCCGCCATGACCGGCACCAAGGCCGAGGACAAGATGTATTACCACCACACCGGCTTCCCCGGCGGCCTCCGCTCCGTGAACTACGCGAAGCTCCTGCAGCGCCACGTCGAGGACCCGATCCTCCTGGCCATCAAGGGCATGCTCCCGAAGGGACCCCTCGGACGGAAGCTTTTGACCAACGTGAAGGTATATGCAGGTGGTACCCACCCGCATGCCGCCCAGAACCCCCAGGCTGTGGAAGTTTAACGAGGAGTTGCCAACGTGATTAAGAATATCGGTATGGGAACGGGTCGGCGCAAGACCGCCGTGGCCCGCGTGTTTATCCGCGAAGGAAACGGAAAGCTCCTTGTCAACGACAAGGAAGTGGATGCTTACTTTGCCACCCCCGAGCAGGTTCAGGTCGTCCGTCAGCCCCTGATGGTCACCGCCAGCGACACCAAGTTCGACATCGTCATCACCGTGATCGGCGGCGGGCTCAACGGTCAGGCCGGCGCGTGCAGCCACGGCATTGCCCGCGCGCTCTCGCAGGTCGACGTCGCCAACCACGCGTCGCTCAAGGCCAACGGCCTTCTTACCCGCGATTCCCGCATGGTCGAGCGCAAGAAGTACGGTCAGCGCGGTGCGCGCAGAAGATTCCAGTTCAGCAAGCGCTAATCTGGCGATTTTCATACGCAAAACGGAATGGGCCTCTGCCGGGATACTCAAGGTATTCCCGGCCGACGGCCCTTCTTTTTTTGCGCGTTCCGAGGACCTCGGGGACGCCCTGACGATTCGGATCGCCGAGGGCGGCGAGCTTAGCCTCGACGAGGCGGAGCGGGTCGCGTTCGCGATGCGCGCCTATAGCGCGGAGCGGGACGCCATGGCGCTCCTCGCCCGGGCGGAGCATACGAGGCACCAGTTGTCCGTGAAGCTCCTGAAAAAGGACTTTCCCGAGGATGCCCGGGACCGGGCCCTAGACCGCCTCGAGGCCACGGGAAAGCTCAGCGACCGGCGGTATGCCGAAGCCTGGCTCCGGTCCCGCGCGACGAGGCGGGCGGAAGGACGCGGCAAGCTCCTTGCGGGGCTCCTGTCCCGGGGCATAGCGGGGGATACCGCGAGGGACGCTCTGGAAGCCTTCTTTCGGGAAACGGACGAAAGGGCGCTTTGCCTGGCCGCCGTCGAGAAACTTGCCCGTACCGGCAGGTCCGGAGACAAGCTGGTCATGTCGCTCATCCGGAAGGGCTTCTCGCTTTCTCTCGCGAGAAGCTGCATTAAAATGAGAGAAAATGAAGAAAATAGTTGAGTGTGACGTCGAACTAGTCTATCATGAAAAGGCGAGGTTATATGGCTAAGGACATCAATTCAAAACGCATTCAGATTTTTTCTGCGCTTGAGGTTGCGAATATGTTCGGGGTTGTCAATCAAACCGCGATCAATTGGATAAAGAACGGCTACCTCAAGGCTTTCAATACCCCCGGCGGTCAGTACCGCGTTTACAAGGACGACCTTCTTGAATTCATCAATGCCCGCGGCATGAGGGTTCCCGAAGCGCTCGAGCCGAGTCCGGAGCCCACGGCGGATTGGAAATCGATCATCGTGATCGACGACGACGAGGTGCTCAACGAGGCGATCGCGGGATTCCTCCGCAAGAACCTGGAAAAGCATACGGTATTCCAGTCCTTCGACGGATTCGACGCCGGCGCCCAGCTCATGGACAAGCGGCCGGGCTTCGTGGTGCTGGATATCGCCCTTCCCGGCGTGAACGGCAAGGATATCTGCAAGCGGATCAAGACCGATCCCGCCTTCGGCAAACCCTATATCATCGTCATTACCGCCCTGGACGATCCCGCCCTCGAGAAGAACATGTTCGAGCTCGGGGCCGACAGGTTTTTCCGTAAACCCGTAAAGCTGCCGGAACTTCTTACGGCGATAGACTCGGCGATAGACGCCGAATGACGAAAAAGGGCTCCCAAAGGGAGCCCTTTTTTTTTTATGCAGTCGCGCGTTTTGGTTTCCCGAAGCCCGTCCCTGGCTCGTCGGGCTTCCGTCATTCAAGATCGTCTTTCGTCTTGAAACCCGACAGTTTCTCGTGCAGGGTTTGCATTTTCGCGCGGCTGTCCCCGCTCAATTCGTGGATTTCCACGATCTTGTTGAAGATATCCTGCGAGCCCGACTGAATCTCGGAAATGCCCCCCAGGGACTCGTTGAAGATGTCGCTCATCTGGCTTATTTCCCCGGTCACGGTTTCCCGCAGGGTATCGAGCCGCCGGGCCTTCCCCGAAAGGTCCCCG
Source organism: Spirochaetales bacterium (assembly GCA_003245785.1). GTDB lineage: Bacteria > Spirochaetota > Spirochaetia > Treponematales > Treponemataceae > Teretinema. The sequence continues at coordinate 11,284 of QKCE01000064.1, forward strand.
GTCGAGGAGGAGAGGGTACCGGCGTATTCCGCGAGGCGCGCGCTTTGCTCGTCCACGGAACCGATCTCGGAAACGATCTCGTTCAGCGTCGTGATAAGCTCGCCGATCTCGGAAACCGTGTTCCCGAAGGCGTTCGTCGCGTCGTGGCTGGAGGCTTTCGCGGTTTCCACGTTGTGGATTATTTCCGTGAGGGTCATGGTGATCTGCTGGGCGTTTTCGGTGGTGGAGTCGGCGAGCTTCTGGATTTCGTCGGCGACTACGGCAAAGCCCTTTCCCGCCTCGCCGGCGTGGGCGCTCTCTATCGCCGCGTTCATCGAAAGAATGCTCGTCTGTTCCGAGATGGAGTTGATGATCTCGATAAAGGCGTAAACCTCGTCGAGCTGGGTGGTTATGCCGACGAGGAGGTTTTCCGTGTTGCTGACGGTCTGCTCCCCCGCGGCGGCCACGTTCTTCAATCCCGTTATCTGCTCGGCCTTTTCCCTTCCCCGCTCGCCGATCCGCGAAATGGACTCGGTCATCGAATTGATCGAGTCGGCGCTTCTGGTTATGGAATCGTTCTGCTCGTTGATATCCGATATAACCGTGACGATGAACGAGGTCATCGAGGACAGGGCCTCGATCGCGTTCCCCACCGCCGTCTGGAGCCGGGTGAACTGCTGCTGAAGCGCCCGGATATTGGACGTTATCTCGGTACTCGCCGCGGTCACGTCTGCCGCCGCGTCGTCGATCGACCCGCTCATGTTCGCGGCTTCCGTCGCGGTTTGCTTTACGTCGTTCATGAAACCGTTGAGGCTCGTCATGGTTTCGGCCAGGTGGGTCGCGAGCTCGCCGATCTCGTCCCTGACCCGGTCGGCGATGGTCACCGTGAAGTCCCGAGAGGCGATCTGGCCGGTAACGCCGCCGATTTTGAGAAGCCGCTTGGTGACCCTGCCGGTAACGCCGGTAATGATCAGGAACACGATGACGTACATGGCGAGGAACGAGACGGCGGAAACCAGGGTTATTTGGCTTATTCGGGCATCGATTTCGTTTCCGATCGCCATGCGGAGGGAATCGAGGAGCGCCTCGAAGGGGCCCGAATACACGTTCGACTTGTCGAGTTCGGTCGATAGTCTCGAATACAGCAGGGTAACGTTTCCCGAGTCCTGGCTGCCCCGGTCGATCTGGGTATACACGTTGGAGAGTCCCGAGGCTTGCAGGTAGTTTTTGGTAGCGGTCAAAAGGTCCGATTTGGTGAACGAATCGATCTGCTCGGAGATGTTGACGAGACTCGAATCTATGAGCTCGAACACGTTCTGCGCCCGTTTCAGGTTGTCCTTGATCTCCTGATTGAAGCTTCCGACGAGGGGAGACCCGATGGCGTCGTTGAAGTCCGCGTGAAGCTCTTCCAGCTGATCGCTCCAGGTCGTCGCTACGTTCGAAGTGTCGAAGGAAATCGTGAACATGTCCGTGGCCGTAACGCGGGTTTTATACCATTCCGTTATCGTGTCGCTGACCAGGAGCTGGTATTCCTTGAGTGCGAGGGCCTGAGTGAAGGAAAAAAGGGCATAAAGGGTCACGACGGCGCTAAGCACGATGAACATAACGATGGACAGGGAAAATTTCGCCTTGAGCTTCATAACAAGAATATATGCTCGATGGCTGTTTTATGCAATCGCGATTTGCTATTATGCGGCAATGACGTACTACGCGTATTTGGCCACCTGTCCCGCCGGTTTCGAGGGCGAGGTCGCCCGGCTCGTTCCGCGGGAATGGAAGGGCGCCGAGGTTACCCGCCATTCGGGCGGGGCCGTATGGTTTTCCCTTCCTTTTCCGCTCGACCCGGATTCCATACCCGACTACGTTTCCAACGTATTCTTCGTGCTCCGGGAATGGAATACCTCCGCGAACCCGTTTTCCGAGCTCGTAAAGCAAAGCGCGAGAAAATCCGCGCTGTCGGAGCTGCCGCGCCGGTACGCTCCCCGCTCTTTCCGGGTGCGTTTTTCCCGGGAGAACCGCTTCGAGTCCGTTGACCGGAAGGTCGCCGATTCGGCGGAACGGTTTATTGCCGCGGCTACCGGTGCCGCTCCCGACAGGCTCGGTTCCGGCGGCGAATACTGGTTCATCGTGCGGAGCGAGACATGGTCGGCCTTCGCGGTCCGCCTCGAGCGGAAACCGGGAGAAGGGAAGGCTGTCGCCCGGGGCGAGCTTACGGCGGCAATCGCCTCCCTCGTGGTGCTCCGCGCGGCGAAGGGCCTTGCGCCGCGGGTCGTCCTGGACCCCTGCGCCGGTCACGGGGCGATACCCGAGCGGGTCGCGGCCTTCTTTCCGGAAGCCCGCGTCCTCGCACAGGATATCGACCCCGACTCCGTCGCTTCGCTCAGGCGCCGCTTCTCCGGTAATCCCCGCGTAATTGTCACCCCTGGCGATCTTCGGGGTCTTCCCGGCGTCGCCGATTCGTCGGTCGACCTCATCGTCTCCGACCCGCCCTGGGGCATGTGGGAAGAGGGCGGGTACCGCGATACCGGGGAAATCCTTACGCTTTACTCGGATTTCCTCAAGGCAGCCGCCCGGGTTCTCGCGCCGGGGGGAAGGCTCTGCGCGCTCACCGGGGCAAAGCGCGACTTCGAGGGCGCCGTCGGGGCCGATCCGTCTTTCTCGCGGGCGGCGGGCGAGCCGGGCTTCCGCACGGATATTCTCGTGAACGGGAAAAAGGCCGCCCTCTATGTCCTGAACGCGTGATATACTCGACGGATAGGGGGCTGCCATGGCGCGGGACAAGGGCTTTTCGCCTTATCTGCCGATTACCTTCCTGATCGGTTTCGGCTTTTTCACGGTGGGGATGATGGATCCCCTGTACGACAGTTACGTGCAGATATTCCTCTCCCGGTACATTCCCTACAAGACCGTCATCGGCGTGATCATGTCCCTCGACAACGTGCTCGCGCTGTTCCTTATCCCGATCGTGTCCGTGTGGTCCGACCGCACGGAGACCCGGATCGGCCGGCGAATGCCCTGGATCGTGACCCTCCTGCCCCTCGCGGCGGTTTGTTTCGCCCTGGTGCCCTACGCGGGCGAACGCTCCCTGTTTCCGCTCGTCGCCCTTCTCGTGGCCCTCAACCTTTTCAAGCAATCCGCCCGGGGACCCGTGGTGGCCCTCATGCCGGACACGATTCCCGGGGAATACCGGAGCCAGGCGAACGGGGTTATCAATACCATGGGTAACGTGGCCGCGATCGTCGGCACGTTGTTTCTCGCGCGGCTCATGGACGTGGATACGGTACTGCCCGTCCTGGGCGCCACGAAAAACCGGCTCGCCTTTCCCGCGGCGAGCCTTTTCGTCCTCGTCGCCGTCGCGTTCCTCGCCGCCTTCGTCCGCGAGGGCAAGGCGTCTGGCCGGGCGGCGCGGACCGAAGGGGAAGGCGAGGAAGTCCGGGAACCCTTCTTCCGGAGCTTTACCCTGGTATTCACCGCCCGGGACAAAAGCGGGATCCTGGTGCTCGTGAGCCTGTTCCTCTGGTTCGTGGGCTATCAGGGCGTCCTCCCCTACCTGACGGAATACAGCATCCGCACCTTTTCCCTTTCAAGCGGCGCCGGACCGCTGTCCATGGGAATGGTCGGCGTCGCCTCCGCCCTCTCGGCGATTCCCATGGGCTACGCCGCGAGCCGCTGGGGGCGAAAGCGGATGATCCGGCTCTCCCTCCTGGCCGTTGCCGTCCTCACGACGGTCGCTTTCTTCTTGCTCCCCGCGGGGAAGCTCCTGGGGGTTGAACAGGCCTCCCTCGTGTATCCCTTTTGGGCGATCATGTTTCTTTTCGGGGTATTCTGGATATCCGTCGTGGCAAACTCTTTTCCCATGCTCTGGCAAATGGCGCACCACTCGAACATCGGGGTGTATACCGGGCTGTACTACACCTTCTCGCAGCTCGCGGCCATCGTCGCCCCGACCCTTTCCGGCGCCGCGATAGACGCCGCGGGCTTTCCCTCGATGTTCCTCTTTTGCGCGGCCTTCTTCCTGTTCGCCTTTTTCACGATGGGCTTCGTCACCGGCGGGGAAAAGGACGACAACCCGGTGAACCTCGAGAATTGAGCGAATTCATCGTGTACGGCAGGATCACCCAATGAAGGATCTCACCCGGGGCAACGAGGCGAAACAGATTATCCTCTTCTCCTTGCCGATGCTTCTGGGCAACGTGTTCCAGCAATTGTACAACATGGTCGATAGCGTGGTGGTGGGCAATTACGTGGGCAAGCGGGCCCTTGCCGCGGTGGGGCAATCCTTTCCCGTGCTTTTCGTCGCGATCTCCCTGATGATCGGCTTCGGCATGGCGACCAATATACTGATCGCCCAGAATTACGGCGCGCGAAAAATGGACAGGGTGCGGGCAATCGTCGATACCACGGTAACGGTGACCGTCGTCTTCGCCGGCGCGGTTGCAGTACTCGGCATCGCCGGGGCGCGGTACATCCTCCTTCTCATCGGTACCCCGGCGGACATCCTCCCGGACGCCGTCCTGTACCTCCGGATTATCTTCGCGGGGGCGCTCCCCCTCTTCGGTTTCAACGCGATCAGCGCGATCCAGCGCGGCCTCGGCGATTCGAAGACCCCCCTGTACGCCCTCGTCGTTTCGACCCTCGTCAACATCGCCCTGGACCTCGCCTTCGTCGTGGGTTTCCGCTGGGGAGTCGCCGGGGTAGGGGTAGCCACCGTAATCGCCCAGACCGTCTCCCTCGTATGGACCCTGGTGTATCTCGCGCGGAAGAGCCCCGAAATGCGCATTCACGCAGTCCATCTCAAGTTGGAACGGGGCATCTTTTCGGAAATATTCCGGATCGGGTTGCCTTCGGGGATCCAGCAATCCCTGGTCGGCGCGGGACTGATGGCCCTGACGAGCGTGGTGAACCGCTTCGGCTCCAACGCCGCCGCCGCCTTCGCCGCCGCGGGAAAGCTTGACAGCTTCGCGGTCATGCCCGCGATAAACATCGGCATGGCCATTTCGACCTTCACGGGACAAAACCTCGGGGCCGGGCGTCGCGACCGGGTATCCCGGGGGCTCCGTTACGGCACCATGATCGCCCTCTCCATAACCCTGTCGATATCCTCGTGCCTGTATTTTCTGGGCGACCGCCTCGTGGGCCTTTTTACCCAGGACGCCGAGGTGATACGCATAGGGTTCGAGTATCTCCGGATCGTGTCGATCGCGTATTTCATACAGACGACCATGTTCACGTTCTTGGGCGTAATCCGCGGCGCGGGCGACGTGCTCATGCCGATGCTGAATACCCTTCTCGCGATGTGGGCGGTGCGCATTCCCCTGGCGTTTATCCTGTCTCCGCGCATGGGGACCGCGGGAATCTGGTGGTCGATAGACGCGGGCTTTGTCGTCGGCGCCGTCGCCTCGATATCCTATTATTTTTTCGGCAATTGGGGCCGCCGGGACCTGACGGGGGGCGGACGCGGCTTGCCGCCCGCCGGCGAATCTGCCGCGGAGAACCCGGCGGACGGACCCTAGCCGGCTTCAGTTACCGGCGCGATCCAGGCTATCGAGCATTTCCGTATAGTAACGCGTTTCGATCGAGCCTTCCCCTATACCGCACCGGGCGAGGGTCTCGAGGAGAATCCCGCGGATTCGCGCGATATCCCCTTCGTCCGGGCCTTCGGCGAGCACTTCCAGCTCCACGAACCAGCCAAGCCTTTCCACGAGGGAAAGCTCGATTCCCACCTCCGTCGCGTCGGCGAACTCCCATGTCCAGCGCTTGGTGCGCTTTTCCTTGAAGCTCGCGGGGGAAAATCCCGCGTCGGCGATAAAGGCCTCGAATGCGTCCCGATCGTCGATAGTGAACTCCCGCTCGTCGTTCACCTCTGTCTCGGCCCGAAGTTCCTTCCTTTTATACGTCACGATCAGGGCCCCGTTCTCGTCCCGCACGCGCACCTTGACCGGCTGCGTAGACGTCGCCGTCGCGGCATCGCCGTCCCCGGGACGTCCCTGAATCCAGTACGCGTCGCTTTTTCTACTCTC
>QKCE01000278.1 GCA_003245785.1 Spirochaetales bacterium
GAAGGAGGCTTGCTTCCGCTCGAGGTTGGCGAGGGCCGACTTGAGGCGGGAACGGCGGGTTTCGTACCGGCGCCGGGCCTCCTCGACGAGGGCTTCCCTGGAGAGGGCCGCGGCGTGCTCGGCGTACCACCGGTCTATCCGCTCGTTGAAGGAACCCACCGTCCCGGCCGGAAATTCCCGGACCGTCCATTCCCCGTCGCCCCGGGGCGGCGGGGGAAGCTCCCAACGGCCGCCGGTGACCTCTCCCCGCTTTGGGCGGCGGAAAAACACGTCCAGGATCGCGCCCTCGGGATCGGTCACCACGATGTTCGCGGCGCCGCTCCACAGTCGGATCCACACGACGAAGGCCTCGTCCCCGTGGGTAAGCTCCCACCGTACTATACGGTTGTCGTCGATCTGGGCCGCGGACCGGATGCGCGATCCCTTCACGCGGGACCGTAAAAATTCCATGAAGCGGAGGGGCTTGTCGTTTTTGGGGACCTTCCGCCTGGTTTCGCAAAGGCGGCAGACCCCGGGGGCCAGGCACACGAGCACCGTACGGGACTCCCCTTCCTTGTAGGTATAGAAGGCGATGGTATCGTAGGAGGGCTGCACGATGTTCTGTATGAACGCGCCTTCCAGGTCCAGTTCCCCGAGTATGACGTTTATTTCTGCGCAATTGAGGGACATACCCAAAGTATACACCGAACCGGGGGATTAGAAAAAGCCGACGCGGGAACGATATCCCGCGATCAGGCGGGATACGCCGCGGGCCCGGGAGGGAGGGTCGCGGGCCGCCGCCGGCCTCCCGGGGCGTTCCCCGGGTGCTTGAAGGAATCCCTCCGGTACTGGTACACTCACCGGCAAAAGGAATTGCCCCATGAACATCAGCGACATCCTCGAAACGCGTAAGCTCACCGTTTCCTTCGAAATATTCCCGCCGAAACAGGACTCGGCCTTCGACGCCGTCCTCGGCTACGTGGACGACCTCGTGACCCTCTCGCCGGACTTTATCAGCGTGACCTACGGCGCCGGCGGCGGCACCTCGGCCAATACCGTCCGCATCGCTTCCCGCATCCAGGAAACGGGGGTGACTCCCCTCGCCCACCTTACCTGCCTTTCATCCACCCGGGACGAGGTTCACCGCATCATCGACGAGCTTTCGGCCAAGGGCATCGGCAACGTGCTCGCCCTCCGCGGCGACCGCCCGAAGGACCCCGACTTCGTGCCGCCCGGGGACTTCAGCCACGCCTCCGACCTGGTGCGCGAAATCCGCTCCCGGGGCGACTTTTGCGTCGGCGGGGCCTGCTACCCCGAGGGACACCCCGAAAGCGCCCATATGGACAGCGACCTGGACAACCTGAAGAAAAAGGTCGACGAGGGCTGCTCCTTCCTCACGACCCAGATGTTTTTCGACAACAACATGCTCTACAGCTTCCTTTACCGGGCCCAGGCCAAGGGAATAAACGTGCCGGTGCTCGCGGGAATCATGCCGGTGATCAACGCGTCCCAGATCAAGCGCATGGTGGAGCTTTCGAACGCCTACCTGCCCCCGAAGATACTCTCCCTGGTGGACCGCTTCGGCGAAAGCCCCGAGGCGATGCGGCAGGCGGGGATCGCCTACGCGACCGAGCAGATAATAGACCTCGTGTCGAACGGCGTCCGGGGAATCCATATTTACGCGATGAACAAGAGCGACGTGGTGGGGGATATAATGGGCAATATATCCGAAATCGTGAAGGTGGCCCGATGAGCCGCGCCGCCAAGGCAGTCCGTGACCGCACCTTCAGGGGAATCCCGAAGCTGCCTATCTTCTTCCATACCCTCGCGGGCGGGGAATCCCGGGCAGCCATGTTCCGGTACCTCCGCACCGTGCTGAGGGATTTCTTTTGGCTCCAGTTCTCGGTGAAGTTCGGCTTCCGGAAGATCCCGATCCTGGACGTGGACCATCCCCTCGACAAGCTCGTGCCCTTCACGCCGGACAAGGTCGGCACCTATCTCGATTTCGTCGCCTTCTGGATCCGCCCCGTCGGGTACATCCGCGAACGCTTCGGCCCCGAGGCGGAGCGGCAAACCCTCGTGAACCTCCTGAATCTCCTGGATCGGAGCTACAGCGACGCCGCGGCGGTCTACCGCTACCGGATGACCACGACGAAGCGGCCGAAATACTACCGCGGCAGCTTCCTCACGATACACCTGTTCGACCCGCATTACCTTTGCGTGCCGAGCCTCCACGTGATCGTGGTGGTGCTGGCCTACACGTTTTACCGGAAAACCTTCAGGGAGCTCGGAATGGACGCCGACGAGGCCGACGCCCTGAACAGGGAGCTTTTCGAGGGCGCGATCGCGATCACCGAGACGATTTTATTCATCAAGCAGCACAGCGTGAACTGCATTCCCGCCGCGCTTTACGCCATAAGCCGGATTACCCCGGAAGAGGTCACGCCCTCCGAGGTAATCCTCTTCACCGAGCGGCTCTTCGCGGAAACTGAGGACGTAACCACCGATTCGGCCGTAAAAATCCGCGCCCATATCTCGGAACTGTACGAGAAACTCCTGCTCGAGGGCTGCCACGACGAAAGCTGGATAACCCCGCTCCACCGCTGGCTGAACGCCTATTCCCTGGAAGGCTTCGTGCACTGAGGCGCCGGGGTATCCCGCGAAAAAAGAAAAGGGCCGCCGGTTCTTCCCGAACCGGCGGCCCTTTTTATTTACTGACGGAACCCGTCCCCGTCGCCGGCGAAGCGGCCGTCGGGTTTGCCCGTCCTTTTCTTGCGATAGCCCTCGGCGCCTACGCCGGTCGGCCGGGGACCGTAACCCTTGCCGGGCTTCCTGCCCTCGCCGTCGCGATTCTGCCAGGCGTCGCCCTCCCGGGGACCGAAATTCCGACCCTCGGAGGGGCCGCGGTCCCGCGGGGCAAAGCCTTCCCGGCCGCCGTCGCGGCCGCCGAAGCGCCGCCCGCCGCCATAACCGCCGCGGAAGCCTTCGCCGCCCTGACCTTCGGGACCGGGTCCGTACTGGCCCTGGCCGAAGCCGCCCGGCCGTCCGTACCCGGGCCTTCCGCCCTTGCGCCCGTCGCGGGGTCCCGCGTGGAACCCGCCGCCCTGGTCGCGCACGTCCACGTGCATGTGGGGCACGTTACGGCGCTGCTTCGAAAGGTCGAGGGCCGCCCGGGCTGCGTCGGCCGGGAGCGTGGCGAGGGAGAAAGCGTCGAGCACGTCGATCCGGTCCACCAGACGCTCGGGAACGCCGATGAGGTCCCGGAAGAACTGGGCGATGCCGCGCCGGGTCATGCCGTCGCGGCGGCCGAGGCCGACGTAGAGCCTGACGTGGGCCCTGTCCTCCCCGTGGGAGCGGAAGGGCTTGATCTCGTTGTACTGGGAAGGCGAGAGCGACTCGCCGTACTGGATGGAAAGGGCGGCGGCGAGGACCTCGAGAGGGTCCCGGCCCTCGCAGAGCCGGTCCGCGAAGGCGCGGATCTCGGCGGAAAGCTTCGCCTTTTTCGCGTGCTTGGCGGCTTTCGGCGTTTCGGAATGCCCGGTTTCCTCGAGGGAGTCGCCCCCGACGATGGCGTCAGGGGCGGCTTCGGCGTCGATAACGGCGATGGCGTCGTTATCGGCGTCGGCCTGGGGCGAACCGTCTATCCGGTCCGCCTCGGGCGCGGGGAAAAAGCGGGATACCTGGCCCGCGGTCGCGTCCATGAGACGGGACCGCTTGAGGGAAAGTACCTTGTCTACCGTGGGGACGGAGCCTTCCTTGAGCTCCCCGCGGCCGTGTTTGCTCAGGTAGCCGAGGCGTCGGCGTTCCTCGGGGCGAACGAAGGTCACGGCGGTGCCGGAGGCGCCCGCGCGGCCCGTGCGGCCGATCCGGTGGGTGTAGGTCGGGCCGTCGAAGGGAAGGGCGTAGTTCACCACGTGGGTGAGGCCCTCGATATCGATCCCGCGGGCGGCCACGTCGGTCGCCACGAGAATGCGGGTTTTTTTCGCCCGGAACCGGGCGAGAATTTTCTCGCGCTGGCTCTGGGCTATATCGCCGTGGAGGGCCGCGGCCTGGTAATGGCGCTCGTCGAGCTCCTTCGCCACCGCGTCCGTGTCCGCCTTGGTTTGGCAGAACACGAGGCCGTAGAAATCCTCCGCCGAGTCGATGAGGCGCACGAGGGCCTCGGTCTTGTCGTCTTCCCGTACGGGCCACCAGAACTGGTCCGTGAGGATCGGCTCCTCCTCGGGGTTCTCCTCTTCCACGATCTCGTAGTCGCCCATGAAGTTGGTCGCGATGGAGAGGATTTCCCTCGGCATGGTGGCGGAGAACATGAGCACGCGGGCGTCGGCGTTGGCCTTGCCGAAAATCGCCTCGATATCTTCCACGAATCCCATATTGAGCATTTCATCGGCCTCATCGAGGATGAAATACTCGATCTTGTCGAGATTGAGGGAGCCGCGCTCGAGATGGTCGATCACGCGGCCGGGGGTTCCGACCACGATCTCGACTCCGGAGCGGAGTTTCTTCAGCTGGTCCACGATCGAGGCGCCGCCGTAGACGGTGACCATTCGGGGAAAGCGTTCGGAGCGCAGCGAGTCGAGTTCGTTGGCGACCTGCACGGCGAGCTCACGGGTCGGCACGAGCACCAGGGCCCGGGGATGCCCGTTATCGGAGCGGAGTTCCTGCACGAGGGGAAGGCCGAAGGCGGCGGTCTTGCCGGTACCGGTCCTGGCCTTGGCGATGACGTTCGCGTCG
>QKCE01000205.1 GCA_003245785.1 Spirochaetales bacterium
ATATCGATGGTATCCGTCAGGTCCACGCTCTCGGACACGAGATAGGAGCGGAGGGCGTCGACGACGGTGGAGGCCTTCTGCGCCGAAAGGTTCACGACGGTAGACATGCGGAGCGCCCCGATCCATCGGGCCGCCTCGCGGATTACCGGTTCGAGCCCCGCCGGGGAGATTCTCGGGAGCAATTCCCCGTAACGGTCGAGGAGGCCCGTGTCCTCCAGTTGCCCCGCGGTTTCCACGGGTTCCATGAAGCCCGCCTTCTGCAGGGCTTCGACCGCCCGGCGGAACTTGAGCCTGTCTGGGGTAACGTAATCGAGTTCTTCGGCGAAGGTACGCCCGCTTTCGATAAGCTCGGAGAAAATTCGGCGCTGGATCTCGTCCCACCCGGTATACACGCGCAACTGGTCAAGGTGACCGCCTTCAAGGAAGTCGGAGATGCTTTTCGAGGAGGACTTGATGGAGCCGAGGGGCGTATTCAACTCGTGGGCTATGCCGGCGGCAAGCTGCCCGAGGGCGGAAAGCTTACCCGCCTGTATGAGCTGCTCCTGTGCCAGGCTCAGCTGCTCCAGGGACTCCTTGAGTTCCGCCGTGCGCTCCCCGACCCGTTTTTCAAGGGTATTGTTCGCCTCGGTGAGCTCTATATTCTTCGTGTAGATCTTGGAGGCCATGTTGTTTACCAGGTTCACGAAGGTATCGACGTCCGAGAAGCCCGTGGGCTCCACCCGGGTTTGGTAGGCCCCGGCGGCGATCGCGTCGAGGCCCTCGCCTATCTTCCAGAGGGGGCCGAAAATGCGCGGCTTGAGGACCTGGCCGTTCACCACGATCGACGAGGCGACCGTCACCAGGATCATTATGGCCATGAGGCCGAGAAAGACGTTCCGGGTCCTTTTTACCTCCGCATCGCTGAAGAAAAGCTCGAGGGAGCCGATCTGGGTGCCGTCGTACACGATGGCGCGGAACTGGGGGGGAATTTGGGAAGTTTCGGCCTCGGGCGCCGCGTTCATCCAGAGGTCGTCCGCCTCGGACACGATCTTTATGCCCGACACGCGGCCGGACTGCAAGAGGGCCTCGCCGATCCGGTTCGCCTGGACGGAATCGAACTTGTACATGGGTTCCTGGAGGAGCTTTACGGTCTCGTCGGCGGTCCGGACGGACTCCTTTTTGAGGTTGCCGATGGTGATGAAGGAAAGGGCGAAAAGGATCGCGAGCTGGAGTATGACGATTATGACTATGGAAATGACCAGGGATATCCGTTCCGCCTCCCGGAGAAGCAAGCGTTTCGGATCGGGGCCGAACCTGAAGAAAGAAAAGGGGTTTTTACCGGTAGTCACTTGAAGCTCCTGAAAAGATTATAAGGGCCTTAAGGGAAACCTGTCAAACTAAGGGGCGACTTCCTGAAATCCCCGGGTTGGGGTATACTCCTTACGGCACAACGCCATTCGGGGATGGAACGATGACTTTACGGGAACGCGCAAACCGGGGACCGGTGCTCTTCGACGGAGCCATGGGGACGATGATCCACCGCAAGAATCCGCCGGAGGGGGACTGGGCAGGCCACGCGGGCTGTTCCGAAATTCTAAACGCGACGCGGCCGGACCTTATCCGGGCCATACACGACGAATACCTCGCCGCGGGCTGCGACGTGATCGGCACGAACAGCTTCGGGGCGAACGAGATAGTGCTGGGCGAGTACGGGATCGCCGACCGCGCCCGGGAGCTCGCGCGCCTGGCCGCGCAAATCGCCCGGGAAGCCGCCGACGCCGCCTCCGCGCCGGACAGGCCCCGTTTCGTCGCGGGCTCCGTCGGTCCCGGAACAAAGCTCGTGAGCCTCGGCCATACCGACTGGGATACCATGTACCGTTCCTACCGGGAACACGCCGCCGGGCTCCTCGAGGGGGGCGTCGACGCCTTTCTCATCGAGACCTGCCAGGACCTTCTCCAGATAAAGTGCGCGATCGACGCGATCCGCGACGCGTGCGCGGAGTCGGGCCGCCCGGAAAGCCGGGACCTGCCGGTCATCGTAACCATGACCGTGGAAACCACCGGGACCCTCCTCGTGGGAAGCGAGGTGGGCGCGGTAATCGCGGCCCTCGAGCCCTACGGCCTTTTCGCCCTGGGCATAAACTGCGCCACCGGGCCCGCCGACATGGCCCCCTACGTCCGCCAGATCGCGGAATCCTGGGGCGGACGGATTCTCGTCCAACCCAACGCCGGGCTTCCCCGAAACGTGAACGGGGAATTCATATACGACCTTTCGGCGGCGGATTTCGTGCGGGCCATGGTCTCCTTCATCCGGGACGACGGCATTTCGATGGTCGGGGGCTGCTGCGGCACCACGCCCGAGTTTATCGGCGCCCTGGCCCGGGAGCTGGCCGCCGACCCGGCGGGCATCGTCCCCGCGGCGCGGCCGGACGCGCCGCCCATGGACGCGGTATCCAGCCTCTTTTCCGCCCAAACCCTGACCCAGACGCCGCCGCCCTTTTTCATCGGCGAGCGGACGAATACGAACGGCAGCAAGCTCTTCCGGGAAACCCTCCTCCGGAACGACTGGGACGGCCTCGTCGACATAGCCCGCCAGCAGGCCGAGACGGGGGTGCACGCCCTCGACCTTTGCGTGGCCTACACCGGCCGGAACGAGAAGGCCGACATGGAAGCGGCCCTCTCCCGGATCGCCACCGCGATAACCCTCCCCGTGGTGATCGACACCACCGACGAGAAGGTGCTCGAGGCGGCCCTCCGCCTCTACGGCGGCAGGGCGATAATCAATTCCGTTAATCTCGAAGAGGGCGAGGCCCGGGCGGCCCGGATCTGCGCCCTGGCGAAACGCTACGGAGCCGCACTCATCGCATTGGTAATAGACGAAAAGGGCATGGCCCGGACCGTGGAGGACAAGCTCGCGGTCGCCCGGAGGCTCCACGATATCGCCCTGGATTGCGGCCTCCGCCCCGGGGATCTCATATTCGACATGCTCACCTTCACCCTCGGCTCGGGGGACGAAACCCTCCGGGACTCGGCCCTCGACACCATGGGGGCGATCGAGGGGGTCAAGAGGGAGCTTCCCGGGGTCCGGACCGTGCTCGGGCTTTCCAACGTGAGCTTCGGCCTCGCCCCCGCCTCCCGGAAGGCCCTCAATTCGGTATTCCTCGACGAGTGCGTGAAAGCCGGGCTCGACATGGCCATCGTCAACCTCGCCCAGATCGTTCCCCTCTCCTCCCTGCCCGAGGAAGACGTCGCGGCCTCGCTCCGTCTCGTGCGGAACGACGCGTCGAGGGGCGACCCCCTCTTCGCTTTCCTGGAATATTTCGCCGCCAAGGCCGCCCCCGCGGACGGCGCGCCCGCGGCCGCCGAAGAGGCGCCCAAAAGCCCGGCAGAGGCCCTTTCGGCCCGGATCGTCAGGGGCTCGAAGGCGGACCTCGCCGACCTTCTCGAGGCCGAGCTCGCGAACCGCGACGCCCTCGCCATCATCAACGAGGTGCTCATCCCGGGGATGAAGACCGTCGGGGAGCTCTTCGGCGCCGGCAAGATGCAGCTTCCCTTCGTGCTCCAGAGCGCGGAGGTAATGAAGGCCGCGGTGGCGCTCCTGGAGCCCCGGCTCGAGCGGTCCGCCGACCGGGCGCAAACCTCGATCGTCCTCGCCACCGTGCGGGGGGACGTCCACGACATCGGCAAGAACCTCGTGGAGATCATCCTCTCGAACAACGGCTACAAGGTATACAACCTCGGCATTAAGGTGGAAATCGCGGAGATGATCCGCAAGGCCGAGGAAGTCGGCGCCGACGCGATCGGCATGAGCGGACTCCTCGTGAAGTCCACCGCGTTAATGAAGGAAAACCTGGAGGAGCTCGCCCGGAGGGACCTGAAAATCCCGGTCCTGCTCGGCGGCGCCGCCCTGACCCCCTCCTTCGTTCACGAGGATTGCGCGAAGGCCCACGTGGCCGGGGTAGCCTACTGCGCCGACGCCTTCGCCGGGCTCCACGCGATGAACATGATCCGGGACGGGATGTTCGACGAGTGGCTTCAGGCGGAGCGTGAAAAGCTCGCGGCGTGGAAGCGCCGCACCCTCTCGACGAAGGCCGCCGCGGAACGGGCGGGCGTTACGGCGTCCGGCGCTTCGGGCGTCGCGGACGCGCCGTCCCCCGCGGGCTCATCGCCCGCCGGGGAGAGCGCGCCGGAATATATCCGACCCCGGGACGTCGAGGTCCCGGTTCCCCCCTTCCTGGGGATACGCCACGCGACGGAAATCGACCTTGAGGAGGTCTTCGGCTTCCTGACGGAAGAAGTGATTTTCCGCGGCCGGTGGGGGTACCGCCGCGGTTCCCTTTCCAAAGAGGAATACCGGGAACTCATAGAGGGCACGGTGCGCCCGGAGTTCGAGGCCCTTAAGCGCAAGATACTGGAAGAGAAGCTCCTCGTCCCCGCCGTCGGCTGGGGCTATTTCGAATGCAACGCCGAGGGCGACTCGGTAATCCTCTGGGACCCGGAATCGGGCGCCGGCGGGACGGGGAGGCGGGAACTTGCCCGTCTTTCCTTCCCCCGCCAAAAGGACGGCCAGAGGAGATGCGTCTCCGTCTGGTTCCGGCCGGCCGCCGACGGGCCGGACCTCATCGCCCTACAGATTTGCACGGTCGGGAAGCGGGCGAGCGCCGAATCGGCGAAGCTCTACGCGGAAAACCGGTACCGGGAATACCTCCACTTCCACGGCCTCGCC
>QKCE01000297.1 GCA_003245785.1 Spirochaetales bacterium
ATGATGATGAAAATGTCCTTGGGGTCGTAGATGGGGTCGCGGTAGCGGAACTCGCTCGCCACGTCCACGTCCACCGGGATGCGCGCGAAGTGCTCCAGGGCGTACTTGCCGACCACGCCGGCGTGCCAGGCGGTGCCGCAGGCGCTGATTACCACGCGGCTCGCCTCGGCCCAGGAAGCGTCGAAGCCTATTTCCTCCAGGTTGATGGTCTTGGTCGCGTAGGTCTTGATGCGGGCGCGGAGGGTGTCGGCGAGGGCCTTGGGCTGCTCGTGGATTTCCTTGAGCATGAAGTGCTCGAAGCCGCCCTTCTCCGCGGCGGTCACGTCCCACTCGACGTGGGTCGTTTCCTTCGCGATGGGGGCGCCGTCCCGGTTGAAGAAGTCCACCCGGTCGCGGTAGAGGACGGCGATCTCGCCGTCGTCGAGGTAGTAGACGTCCCGGGTGTACTCGAGAAGGGGCGGCACGTCGCTCGCGATGAGGTTCTCTCCCTTTCCGCGCCCGACGACCAGGGGCGCGTCCTTGCGGACCGCGATTATCCGGTCCGGCTCGGTCTCGCATACGAAGGCGAGGGCGTAGGCCCCCTCGATCTTGTCGAGGGTCGCCCGCACGGCGGCGAGGAGGTCTCCTTCGTAAAAATGGTCCACCAGGTGGGCGACTACCTCGGTATCGGTCTGGCTCTTGAAGGCGACGCCGGTCTCCTTCAGCCATTCCTTCAGTTTCGCGTGGTTTTCGATGATGCCGTTGTGCACCACCGCGATCTTGCCCGACACGTTGGTGTGGGGATGGGAGTTCACGTCCGAGGGCTCCCCGTGGGTCGCCCAGCGGGTGTGGCCGATTCCCATCGTGCCGCGGATAATCTCGGTGGCGATGCGCTGCTCGAGGTTTTTCAGGGCGCCCTTCGCCTTCCGGACCGCCAGAGAATGGGCCGGTGCCGCGCCGGCTCCGGCGTTCGCGCCTCCTTCGGCGCCTTCCGTGGCCTCGCCGAGCACCGCGATGCCCGCGGAGTCATAGCCCCGGTATTCGAGTTTCTTGAGGGCGTTCACGAGGACCGGGGTCGCCGCCTCGTCGCCGATATATCCGACTATTCCGCACATTTTGTCACCTCTTGTTGGAGAACAAAGCTATCACAAATCGGTTTCGTCCGAAAGGGCTTCCATGCGGTTTTTCCGCACGTAATCGGCCACCGCGAGGAGGGTGCGGTGGGACACCTTGCCGTCTACCTCGATCGTCTCGTGGAAGAGATCGCTGGGAATTTTCAGGAGCACGCAGTCCGTCGCGGCGACGGCGGTAGCGGTGCGCCCGACCCCGAGGAGGGTGGCGAACTCGCCGAACACGGTTCCCCGGCCTATCTCGGTCACGCGGTTTTCGCGGATAAGGTCCACGGAGCCCGCCCACACGTAATAGAGCTCGCTCGTGTCTTCCCCATGGGAGAAGATCGTGTCCCCCTTGCGCCGGGAGAGGGCGTAGCGGCGGTAGAAGAGGGAGGGGTTGATGAACAGGATGCGCTCGAACTGGGCGATGACGTCGGAGGTCTGGTAGGCGGGCAGGAGATAAAGGCGCGCGAGGAGAAAGCTTTCGTAAAACTGGACCACGAACTGGAACTGGGCGAAAAAGAGGAAGAGCACGAAAAAGAGGTACACCTCGAGGAGGAGGACGATCACGTTCGCGAAGAGGCCATAGACGATATTGTAGCGCGTTATGTTGACCAGGCTCGAGAAGGCGAGCTGAACGAGGGAGATCGATAGGGCGCAGGCCGCCGAGGCCATGAGGCAGTGCAGGGCCGGGGGCCGAACCCGGGGGGTGAAATAGTAGACCAGGAAGAGAAAGATGAAGAGGATTCCGAGGGGCGCGTAGTGGAAGGCGGTTCGGGTAATGCCCAGGGCCAGGGGCGAGAGCAGTTGCTCCGAAAGCACGGTCCCGATCAGGGCCTTCCCGGCGGTCATGAACACGGTCCCGGCGACGATGAGGACCACGAGCACCACCTCGCCGGCCAAAACCACGAGATTTTCCTTGATCGGCTTGAATTTGCCCCGCTTGCGGTAAATGACTCCCATGCTCTGCTGGATCGAGGCGAAAAAGCGCCGCGCCATCCAGAAAACCGACACGCCGAGGATTATCTCGAAAAGGCCGATCCTCCTGAGCGACATGACCGAGTCGAGAAGCCGGGCAAGGTCCGTCGCGGAGACGATCAATCCGACCGACGCGGTGAGGTCCGCCACCATGTCCGGGGAGGCCCGGAGGAAGCGCAGCAGGATGACGAGCACCATGAGGATGACGGGAAAGGCGGAGAGGAGAAAGCTGTAAGCCCCGGCGGAGGCGTAGGTAAAGAGGTCGTTCGCGATGAAATTGTCCCAGGTGATATAGAGCCGCTGGGCAAAGCCGAGGAAGTGGTGCCTTCGTTCGTTTGGGGACCGGGGTGCCTTCATCGACTCCGAGTATAACTCAGCGAACAGGGAAATGTGTATGGTTTTCCTCTATATTTGGCGACTTGGGGGTATTGATGCTCTGCATAAATATGTAATATGTTGGTATAAAGTTGCATGCCCGAAAACGCATTGTGACGACGAAGTTATGAGGAGACGCGTTATGGAAAAACTGCGTGGAGCCTTTACCGCACTCATTACCCCGATGAACGGGGACGGATCGGTCGATTACGACGGGTTCCGGCGACTGGTGCGGTTTCAGCTCGAAAGCGGTATCTCCGGGCTCGTTCCCCTGGGTACAACCGGCGAGACGCCGACCCTGGACGAATCCGAGGAAGACCTGTTGATCGACATCACGATAGCCGAAGCGAAGGGAAAAGTTCCGGTTATCGTAGGGGCGGGGAGCAACAACACCCGCGACGCCGTGAAATACGTCAAACGCGCCAAACAGAAGGGGGCCGACTACGCGCTCGTGGTCACCCCCTATTACAACAAACCGACCGACGAGGGAATCTACCGCCATTTCGCCGCCTGCGCGGAGGTGGGACTTCCCATAATCGTCTACAATATCGCCGGACGCACCGGCAGGAACATCTCCACGGCCCTTCTCGCCCGCATTGCCGAACTGCCGAACATAGCCGGCGTGAAGGAAGCCTCGGGGGACATGGCCCAGATGATGGAGGTAATCGCCTCGATATCCGCGAAAAAGCCCGGGTTTACCGTGCTTTCCGGGGACGACGCGCTTACCGTTCCCCTGGCGGCCCTCGGCGGCGACGGGGTTATCTCGGTGCTCTCGAACATCGATCCCGCCCGGGTGACCGAAATGGCGAAGGCCGCGATTTCGGGAGACTTCGCGAAGGCGAGGGCGCTCCATTACAAGCTGCTCCCCGCCTTCAAGGCCGCATTCGTGGAGACGAACCCCGTGCCTATCAAGGCCGCCATGGCCATGAAGGGCCTCCCTTCGGGGACCCTCAGGCTACCCCTGTGCGAGCTTTCGGAGGCGAACGGGCCGGTCGTGCGCTCGGCCTTCACCGAGGCCGGCATACTGTAGGCCCGGGCGGAACCGCCGGGACCCGGTCGCATGGCCGGGAACCCGCCGGAGCCGCTTCTCAACGAGACAAGGATTTCAGGAGATACGTATCATGGGCGACAAGATACCCGTCGGCATTCTCGGCGCAACCGGCGCCGTGGGCCAAAATTATATTTTCCTTTTACAGGACCATCCCTGGTTCGAGGTCACCTACGTTGCCGCGAGCCCCCGTTCCGCCGGAAAGCCCTACCGCGAGGTGGTCGAGAGCCGTTGGCTCCTCGGTGCGAACGTTCCCGAGGGGGTGAGGGACCTCGTCATCGAGGACGCGAACGACCCGTCCAAGGCCGTCGGCAAGTGCCGTTTCGTGTTCAGCGCCCTGGAGCTCGACTCCAAGGACGAGATAAAGGCCCTGGAAAACTCCTACGCCGCCCTGGGCATCCCGGTGGTCTCCAACGCCTCGGCCCACCGCTGGACCGACGACGTGCCCATGCTGATCCCGGAGATCAACGCCGACCACGTCGCGGTGATCGACGCCCAGAAAAAGGCCCACGGCTGGGACAAGGGCTTCGTGGCGGTAAAGCCCAACTGCTCCCTCCAGAGTTACATGACCCCGATCTGGGCGCTCATGAAGGCGGGCTACGAGGTGAAGCGCATGTTCGTGACCACCCTGCAGGCGGTGTCCGGCGCGGGCTATCCCGGCGTGCCGAGCCTGGACATGATCGACAACGTCGTGCCCTACATCGGCGGCGAGGAAGAAAAGAGCGAAAAGGAACCCCTGAAGATCTTCGGCTCCCTCGCGGACGGCAAGATCGTGAACGCCGCGGGACCCCTCGTGGCGGCCCACTGCAACCGCGTGCCCGTCATCAACGGCCACACCGCCTGCGTGAGCCTCGAGTTCGGCGAGAAGAAGCCGAGCCTCGCGGAAGTGGAAAAGATCTGGACCGAGTTCCGGGGCCTTCCCCAGGAGCTGGGCCTGCCCTTCGCGCCGAAGCAGCCGATCATCGTGCGGCACGAGCCGAACCGGCCCCAGCCCAGGCGCGACCGGGACGAGGACAAGGGCATGGCGGTTTCCGTCGGCCGGCTTCGGGACTGCCCGCTTTTCGATATCCGCTTCGTCGGCCTTTCCCACAACACCGTGCGCGGCGCGGCGGGAGGCGGCATACTGAACGCGGAATTGCTGAAGGCCAAGGGTTATTTGGCGTGAGGAGTACTATATGAGCGATAAAACCTTTCCCTTG
>QKCE01000295.1 GCA_003245785.1 Spirochaetales bacterium
ATCTCGCGGGCCATGCCGCGCATGATGTTCTCGTCGTTGCTCGACCAGCCGCCCCCGTGCACGATCACGATGAGGGGAAGGCCCTTCGCGCCCTCCGGGCTGTACACGTCGTATTTCAGCGTCTTGGCCCCGGGCTTGGCGTAGACCACGTCCTGGATCGTCTTGAACCCCGCCGTCTCGGACTCGGGAATGAAGAAGGCGCCGAGGCCGATATCCCGGTCGACCGCGTATTGCATGGACGGCGTCATGGACTCATGGTACATGGTGCCCCACCGCCCGGTATACGAAACGAAAAGGGAGTCGAGGACGTAGCCCGCCGAGGGTTTCGCCGAGAGGGAAAGGACGGTGCCCCGGGGGACGGGAACCCCGGGCTCGAGCTCCGGCGTCACCGTCAGGGACCCGTGGAGGGCCGATCCTGTTTTCACGGCGAAGGTGGGCGCGTCGGCGGCGGGTCTCGCCGCTTCCTTCTTCGCGCCGCAGCCCGCGAGGGCGAGGGCGGTGAGGCCCGCGGCGGCGAACCAGGCTTTCGAAATCAGGTTATACGGCATTCCGCTATCTCCTTTTGGCATGCATGAAGAATCCCGGGCCCGGGATGGCGACGACCGGTACGCCGAAGGCGAAGGCGAAGGCGAAGGCGAAGGGGCCGACGCGCGCTGCCCGCGAGGCTGTCGGACCGCGCCCCCGTCCTCAGTTCCTGAAATATTCCGAGTAGCGCGCCTCGAGGGCCGGGAGGCACTCGTTCACCCGGGAAAGGTGGGTGTCCATGATCGCCGCCGCCCGCCCGCCGTCCCCGGCCTCGAGGGCGTCGATCAGGAGCAGGTGCTCCTTCATGGACGTCTCGAAGTTGTGGTTCATCAGGTTGAGAATCCGCACCCGGTCGAAATGGACCCGGAGCTTCTTGATGAGGGAGAGGGAAAACTCCTTTCCCGCGATTCGGAAAAAGAGGTCGTGCATCCCGTTGTCCAGGTCGAGAAGTCCCCGGACGTCCTGCGCCCGGGAAGTCTCGAGCTGCCGCGCGTAATTTTCCCTGAGGAGGGTTATGTCCGCCGCGGTGCGCCGCTCGCAGGCGAGGGCGACGACGGCCCGCTCCACCGCGAGGCGCATGAACCGCGCGTCTTCCACGAGATCGGTATCGATCAGCGCGACCCTCGTCCCCTTCTGGGGGAAAATCTCCACGACCCCGGCCTTGGAGAGATCGAAAAAGGCCTCCCGAACCGGGGTGCGGCTGATTCCCAGGGCCTCGCTGATCCGGGCCTCGCTCAGGTGCTGGCCCGGATACAGGGTAATCCGGATGATATTGTGCTCGAGGCAGCGAAGCGCGTAGTCGCGGGTCGATTCGTGTTTTTCGCGGGGTAGCGCCTCGCAGGCCGTTTCCATTCGATGAACCGTCAGCGCTTCGAAAGGGCTTCCCAGAGGCCGTTCAGGTAGGCGCAGCCGAGCGCCCGGTCGTAGAGCCCGTAGCCCGGCATGGAAACCTCGTCCCAGATCGCCCGGCCGTGGTCGGGGCGGATCGGGCCGTCGAAGCCCGTGTCGTAGAGCGCCTTCATCAGCGCGTACATGTCCATCGAGCCGTCGGAGGAAAGGTGGGCGGCCTCCTCGAACTTGCCCGGGGCGTGGTGCTTCAGGTTCCGCACGTGGGCGAAGTGGATCCGGCCCTTGAGGGACTTGATGATCGCGGGAATGTCGTTATTCGGGTTAGAGCCCAGGGACCCGGTGCAAAGGGTCACGCCGTTGTGGGGATTGTCCACCGCCTTGATCATCCTGCCGATGGACTCCTCGTTCCGGATAATGCGCGGAAGGCCGAAGACGGGCCAGGCCGGGTCGTCCGGGTGGATCGCCATGTTGATATCGTATTTGTCGCAGGTCGGCATGATCGCCTTCAGGAAGTAGGTAAGGTTGTCGAGGAGCTTCTTGTCGTCCACGTCCTTGTACATCTCGAAGAGTTCCTTGATCCGGGCCATGCGCTCGGGCTCCCAGCCGGGAAGCACGAAGCCGTTCGCCTTCTTGTCCATCTCGGACAGCATGGTGTCCGGGTTGATTTGGTCGATTATTTCCTGGTCGTAGGAGAGGACGGTGGAGCCGTCGGGGCGCATCTTGGCGAGGTCGCTCCGGGTCCAGTCGAAGACCGGCATGAAGTTGTAGCACACCATGCGGATATCTTCCTTGCCCAGGGTCTCCAGGGTCTTGATATAGTTTTCTATATACTTGTCCCGCGAAGGAAGCCCGACCTTTATGTCGTCGTGGATGTTCACGCTCTCGATTCCGGAAATCTCGAGGCCGCTCGCCTCAACCTCCGCCTTCAGGGCCTTCACCTTCGCGGGGTCCCAGGCCTCGCCGGGCTTGCTGTCGTAAAGGGTGGTAATCACGCCCTTGACCCCGGGGATCTGGCGGATCTGCTTGAGGGTCACGGAATCGAATCCCGTGCCGAACCATCTGAATGTCATCTTCATGGGTATCTCCTGTCGGACGCGCGCGTCCGTTGACGGGCTGCCGAAAAGCCGCGACGGGCTTTTCGGCGCCCGATTAAAGGTATTTCTTCAGGGTCGCCCGGATCGCCCCGGGTCCCGCTATGAGTTCCGCGAAAAGCCCTTCGACCTTCGCCGCGATATCGGTCTTCGTGAGGTCCGTGCCGAAGAGCACGGGGTTCATGAGGATCGCCCCGAGCCTGCCCTTGGCCGTCCCGGGCTTCCCGAACTCGATTCCCGCGAGCATCTTCTTCATCTCCGGAATCATGGGGTCCGCGCTCAGCTCGAAGGGCTTCCCCTCGTCGTCCAGGGCGAGGAGGTAGCGGAGCCAGCCCGCCAACGCGAGCGGTATGCCGACCAGCTTCCCGGTGTCCTTCCCCGCGGCGAGGTATGCCTTGATCGTCTCGCCGTAGCGGACGGGAATTTTCTGGGAGGTATCGCTCGCGATGCGCTGGGGCGCGTCGGGAATGAAGGGGTTCGGGAGCCGCTCGTTCACCACCTCGTCGATAAAGGCCTTCGGGTCGATAATCCCGGGGTTCACCACCACCGGGAGCCCTTCGTCGTAGCCGATCTTCTTCACGAGCTTCACCAGTTCCGGGTCCTTCATCTCCGCGGCGATCGAGTCGTACCCGAGGGCGCAGCCGTAAACCGCGAGGGCGGTGTGGAGCGGGTTCAGGCAGGTAGTCACCTTCATGGTCTCGGTCTTGTTCACGATATCCCGGGTCGCCATGTAGACCCCGGCCTTCTCGAGGGGGGGCCTTCCCGCGGGGAACGCGTCCTCGATCACCAGGTAGCGGGGCCGCTCGGCGTTCACGAAGGGGGCGATGAAGGTCTTCCTTCCGGTGACGACCGGCGCCATGCCCTCGATCCCCAGGGCCTCGAGCTGGGCCTGGATGGCCTCCGCCGGGCGGGGGGTAATCTTGTCGATCATGCTCCAGGGGAAGGAAACGAGGTTCCGGTCCTTGAGGTAGGCGAGGAAGGCGGCCTCGGCGTGGCCCTTGGCGACCCAGCCCTCCGCCATGGCGAGGACCGCGGACTCGAGCTTCTCGCCGTTGTGGGAGCAGTTGTCCATGCTTACCACCGCGACCGGGAGCTTTCCCGCCTTGAAGCGCCCGAGGAGGAGGGCTGTCACGACGCCCATCGCGTGGGCGGGCTTAGCCGGCCCGTTCTCGATATCCGCCCGGGCGATCGGCGAGAGTTTCCCGTCCATGCCATGGAGGGAATAGCCCTTCTCGGTTATGGTAAAGCTGACCATCTTGAGGGAGGGCGCCGTGAAAATCCCATTCAACCGTTCCCAATCAGGGCCGTTGGACGGGTCGGCCCGGAGGGCCTGGGCCACGCTCGCGACGACCTTCTTGTCCACGCTGCCGTCGGCGTTCATCAGGGCGAGGAGGGTAAGGTTGTCGAAGGGATCGTAAATTTTGTCGATGATCTCGAAATCGAAGGTGTCCGCCGCGACGATGCCGGTCTTGGCCTCCCCCGCTTCCAGAAGGTCCTGTTGAATGTCGGCGATAAAGCCCCGGAATATATTGCCCGCCCCGAAGTGCACCCACTCGGGAGTCTCCCCGGTGGCTTTTCGCACCGCCTCGGGGTCAAACTTGGGGACCGTTATCCCCGCGTTCCGCCACGCTTCTTTCGCCGCAAAAACGCCGTTGTCTAGCTTCATGGGTCTTCTCCGTATACTAGTATGTTAGTATGTTAATCCGTCAATCAAGGAAAGTCAATGGATGGCGGATGGAATGGGTCGAGGCTGAGGGCGAAGGGGCGGGCGGGGGCGTCCCGCGCGCAGCCGGCGCGTGCGGGAGTCGTTGCGGGGCGGGGGCCAGTCGGGAAACTTTGGGCAAAGACGATAAAATCGTGACCCGGCCCGGTTCCGGGGAGCCCGCGGTCGTTCCGGCGGATTACTTAGATCGACCCGTCGTGAAAACCCGCCATGAAGGAAATCTTCCGGGCGGTTTCCTGGAGCGCGGGAATGGTCGCCTCCACTTCCTGGACGGGCATGTAACTTTCGAAGGCGGAAAGGCTTATCGCCGCGATGATCCGGCCGGTCCCGTCGCGGATCGGCACGGCGTTGCAGTTGTCGTTCAGGAGGTACTCGTTCCGGTCCCGGGCGAGCTGCTGACGCTTGGTCTTCTCGAGCTCGGCTTTCAGCAGCCCCGGCTCGGTGATCGTGTCGGGGGTGAAGGATTTTAGCTCGCCGGCCCGGAT
>QKCE01000077.1 GCA_003245785.1 Spirochaetales bacterium
AGCTTCACCAGCTCGTCGAAGCGGAAGTCGATATCGATGACCGCGCGAACGGTGCCGTCCCTTGCCTTCAGCGGCATGCCGGCGGTGAGGATGAGCCGGTCCGTGTACTTCGAGAAAAAGAGGTGCGAGAAATAGGGCTCCCCCGTGCGGAGCACTTCCACGAACCACTGGCTCTCCTTGAAATCCTTAGTCAAAAGGTTTCGGAACAGGGCCTTCTCGCCGTGCTGGGCGTAAATCTGGCTTATCCGCTGACCCTCGGTATTGGTAATCGCCAGGAGCTGGATAGAGCCCTCGCGCCTGACGATCCCCTCGAGGTACCCGTCCATCTCCGCCGGGTCGAGGTTCGCGAGCTCCGGCGCGTCGGTAACGCCTTCCGCGAGGGCGCTGGCGATGCGGATCGCCTCTTCCTTGACCTTGTCGAAATCGGATTCGAAGAGGCCCGGCAGGTAGCGCCGCGCGTGGGCCATCAGCTCGTCGGCCGAGATCGCCGTGGTACGTCCGCCCCGGTATTCTTCCTCGACCCAGGTCACGATGTACTTGATGCCCGGGTGCCGCTTGGTCACCTCGGCCCGCTTGCCCTGCCTGACCAGGGGCACGTTCTCGTTCAGCCAGCGCGCGATGCCCGCGTAACCGGACTTGTCCGTGACCATCGTGCGGATCGGGCGGTTCAGCAGCGTTTCCGTGTCGAAAATGTTGTAGATCTCCGGGTTCTTTAGTATGCCGTCGGCGTGGATGCCCGCGCGGGTCGTGTTGAAATCCTCGCCCACGAAGGGATAGTTCGTCGGTATGACCGCCCCGACCTCGTCGCGAAAATAGTCCGCGATCTCGGTAATCACCGTCAGGTCTATCGAGTCGTCGCCGGTCAGGGACATGTACTCGATGACCGCGGCCTCGAGCGGGGGATTGCCCGTGCGCTCGCCGTAACCGAGAAGGCTCGCGTTGTTGGACGAGCAGCCGTAAAGCCAGGCGGTCGCCGCGTTCACGTGGACCTTGTGGAAGTCGTTGTGCCCGTGCCACTCGAGCCATTCGGCGGGGTAGCCGAGCTCCGTGCGGAAGGCGTGCACCATGCGCGGTATCGAGCGCGGCAGCGCGGCGCCGGGGTAGGTCACGCCGTAGCCCATCGTGTCGCACATGCGCACCTTCACCGGGATCTTCGATTCCCGGGCGAGCTTGAGGAGCTCCTCGGCCAGGGGCAGGCAAAAGCCGTGGATATCCGCCCGCGTAATGTCCTCGAAATGGCAGCGGGGCACGATGCCCTCGGCCAGGCAGTCCTTCACTATCCCGAGGTACTGGTCCATTACCCTGGCGCGGTTGCTTTTCAGCTTGAGGAACACGTGGTAGTCGGACACCGAGGTAAGGATTCCCGTTTCCTTGAGACCCAGGGATTTCACCAGCCGAAAGTCGCCCGAGTCCGCGCGTATCCAGCTGGTAATCTCCGGGTAGCGGTGGTTTTGCGCCTGGCACAGGGCCAGGGCTTCCCGGTCCTTCTCGCTGTAAATGAAGAATTCCGTCTGGCGGATAAGGCCCTTCTTGCCCCCGAGGCGGTGCATCAGGCCATAGATACGGGCGATCTGCTCGGGAGTGTAGGGAGGCCTCGATTGCTGGCCGTCGCGGAAGGTGGTATCGGTTATCCAGATATCCTTCGGTAGCCTCAGGGGGATATCCACGCCGTCGAAGCGGATCCTCGGGACGGCGTTATAAGGAAACTGGTCGCGGAACAGTTCCGGCTCATCGGGTTCCCGTAAGGGAAAACCGGACGCTTTACTGCTGAGAAGTTCCATGATTATCCTCCGTTGCGTACTCGATTCTCTCATTATAAGCCGAAATATGTCAATAATATGTACTGCTGGATTGGATAAACTCGATTGATATCGATGTAGATATGCCGTTCTGTCTTGCGCCCGCTTCCGCGCGGGGAACGGCCCCAAGCCGCCGCTTGCTCGCGGGAGGATTTATCCGTACCTTTTTACCATGCGACAATTCCTTGACGACATTGAAGCCCTCCTGGGCGAGAGCCTCCCCCCGGTTGAACGGTTCGACTACAAACACTTCGGTTACGCCCGCGAAGGGGACGATATCGTCGAGATCCGCCTCAACAACAAAAAGCTGGAAACGCTTCCCGCATCCGTCGGAAGGCTCGCCCGGCTCAGGCGCCTCGACCTGAACCGCAACTCCTTAAGCTCCCTTCCCCCCGGGCTCTTCGGCCTGCCGTGCCTGGAAAGCCTTTCGCTCATCGACAACCGGTTCAAGGAACTGCCCGACGGCATGAAGAATCTCCAAAGCCTGAAAAGCCTCAACCTGAGCGGGAATCCCCTGGCCGGGTTTCCCTCCTGGCTTCAAGAAAGGACCGACCTCGAGGAGCTCATCCTCGCGAGAATGGGCCTGACCGCCATCCCCCCCTGGCTCCGCCGCTTCGGGAACCTGAAGGTCCTGGCCCTTTTCAAGAACGAAATCGAGCGAGTCCCCGAATGGATCGGGAACCTGAAACGCCTCGAAATCCTCACCCTGGGGGGAAACCGCATCCAAACCCTCTGCCCCGAAATCGGCGAGCTCGCGGAACTGCGCGAACTGTCCCTTTACGGGAACCGGCTCGCCGCCCTGCCCGACGCCTTCGGAGGCCTGAAACATTTGCGTGAACTGGCCCTTTCGGACAACGGCCTCGCCGAACTCCCGCCGAGCCTGGGTTCTTGCGCCGCCCTCGAATACCTTATCGCGGAGGGCAATCGCCTGACGGGCCTCCCCGAATCCTTCACGTCCCTCAGAAACCTGAAAACCCTCCACCTGGAAGGCAGCGCCATCCGGTGGACCCCCTCCCAGGAGCGTTGGGTAGCCGAACTCCGGTCCGGGGGCGCCCTCATCAAGGAGGGCCTTCCGGAAAAAGACTGAGGCAGGGCGACGGGCGAGGGGCGAAGGTCCCTCCTCGGGGCCCCCTCGAAGGACGTCCCTGCCGGGGCGACGCCATACCCGCCCGCCGATCGCGAATCGGGGGACCCCGACGTATTTCCCCGCGTTAATTTCGTTACCGCCCGCGGAAATTTCCCGCGCGGAAGCCTATAATCATGGGTATGAAGAGACTGATTTCGGCGTTTCTGTTTTGCCTCGCGCCTTTTTTATTACCCGCGGAGACCCTTACGATATCCGTGTGGGCCCCGGCGGGTTCCGACAGCCTGATCCGGCAACGAGCCTTTTTCGACGAGCTTTCCAGGCGGACCGGCCTGGAATTCAACCTGGTCAACCTTCCCCTGGCCAGGGCCACTTACCAGCTGAAAAACGGGCAGATCGACGGGGAATTCCTCAGGACCCGTTCCGTGTACTCCGATACCGACGACGTGATTCGAAGCGCCGAGCCGCTCGGATTCGTCCCTTTCTACGTATTTACCAGGGACGGTGGGATCGACCCCGAAAACCCCGAAACCTTCAGGAATAAACGGATCGTGCTCGTCGAGGGAAGCGTCGTGCTCGACGAATGGGTTAAACGGATCGGGATCGCCGAAAGCGTGACCGTTCCCGACTTTAACAGCGCCTTCCAGATGCTCCTGTCGGGACGTGCCGATTTTACGGTCAACAACAGGGGCGCGCTCCAGCTCATGCGGGAAACGCCGAAATTCGAATCGTTCGCCATGCTGACGCCGCCGGTATTGCAGGACGGGCTCTACCTGTTTTTGCATAAACGACACCAGGCCAAAATGCCCGCCATCGACGCCGCCCTGAAAGGGATGACCGACGAGGGCGTTACGGCAAAATTGATCTGGGTTTATTGATTCCGCCGGATCGTGAGCGACCCTACGGCGGCCCCGGCGACGATCAGCACGAGCGCGGCGCCGGAAGCCCAACCGAATCGGGCGCCTCCCGCGAGCACGAGCAGTCCCGTCGACAGGAGCGGCGTCAAATAGGACAATATCCCGATCGTTCTCGGGTCTCCCCCTTTCAGCGCAGCGTCCCACGTATAGAACGCCCCGCCCATGGGGCCTATCCCGAGGAAAACGAGGCTTGCCCATTCGGCGGCGCCCAACCGGGGCAACGCTATATTTCCCCCGAGGCCGCACCCGATAAAGTAAACCGAAAGGGAAAGAAACCCCGAGGCGAGACAAAAGCCGCCCACGGCGCCGGTGGGAAAGGCCGGCAGGCGTTTCGTGAGCAGGGAGTAGGACGCCCAGGTAATCGCCGCCGCCAGGGCGAGGAGATACCCCGGCAGGCTTGCGCCGTCAAAGCCCAAGGCACCGCCGCCCGTGACGATGAGGACGGCTCCCGCGAGGCCGAGGGCGGTACCCGCGACGTGCCGGGCGTGCAGGGAGAATCCCCGCAAATAAACCGGCGAAAGGGCCACGATCAAAAGCGGCCACAGGTAATTGATAAGGTTTACCTCGATTCTGCCCGCCAGGCGGAAGGCCGCGAAAAGCAACGCGTGATAGCCGAAAATCCCCGCCACGCCGACGATAAACGTACGCATCGGGACCTTCCATTCCCTCGCCCGGGGCAGCCCCACGAGCCCCCCTATGCAGAGGGCGATTCCGACGGACAAAAAGGGCGAAAGTTCGCTCACCCCCGAGTTGGCGAGGGCGAGACTTGACCAAATCAGGACCGAAATAAGCGCGAGTAGGGTAGGGTGCATGCCGTGGATAGGAGCATAACTCATGGACCGTGGGTATCTTTTTTTTCACACATATATTG
>QKCE01000156.1 GCA_003245785.1 Spirochaetales bacterium
CGCCGTATCGTCGGCGCTCGCCTCCGCCGCCCACAGGGCGCAGCGCCCGCGAAAATCGTCCCGGAAATTACAGAAAGCCTGCCATTGCTCGCGTGTCATGGGGCCGAGTATAGCAGACCTTCGCCGGGGCAGAAAAGCGGGCCTGCCCAGGGGGCGGTGCCCGTTCCGCTTTGCACGGTCGGCGTCGGAGCGCTTTCTGGGTATCCGAACGCCTTGCGCCTTTACATAAATTCAATTATTGTCATTTTGCTGGAGGAGTTTCATGCACGAAATACTCGAAAAAAAGAAGTTCTCCGAAGAGGTATACTACCTTCGAGTCGCCGCCCCCGAAATCGCGCGGAACCGGAAGGCCGGCCAGTTCGTTCTGGTCCAGATCGATACCGACTTCGGCGAACGCATTCCCCTGACCATCGCCGACGCGGACCCGGACGCCGGCTGGATCGCCCTCGTCTTCCAGACCGTCGGCGCCACGACCCATCGCCTCGCCCTCAAAAATCCCGGCGACACGATCTCCGCCATCCTCGGGCCCCTCGGGCGCCCCACCCATATAGAAAAGGTCGGCTCGGTCGTCTGCGTGGGCGGCGGCATAGGCGTCGCGCCCCTGTACCCCATCGTCAAGGCATACAAGGCCGCGGGCAACGAGGTCAAGGTAATCATGGGCGCCCGGACCAGGGACCTCGTGATCTTCGAAAAGGAGATGCGCGCGGTCGCCGACGAGGTTACCGTGGTTACCGACGACGGTTCCCACGGCAGGAAGGGCCTCGTCACCGAGCCCCTGAAAGAGGCGTGCGAGGGCGCGGCTCCCCCCGCCGAGGCGGTCGCCATCGGCCCGCCCATAATGATGAAATTCTGCGCAGCCACGACGAAGCCCTACGGCGTCCATACAATGGTCTCCCTCAACACGATCATGATCGACGGCACGGGCATGTGCGGCGGCTGCCGCGTGTCCGTGGGCGGCAAGACCCGCTTCGTCTGCGTGGACGGCCCCGAGTTCGACGGCCACCTCGTGGACTGGGACAACATGATGCTGCGCATGAAGGCTTACAAGCCGATCGAGGACGCGGCCCACCACAAGTGCCACATGGAAATGGAGGCCGCCCGGATCGGGGATCCCGACGAAAAGGCCGCGGCGGGAGGGGCGAAATGAGCCACAAGACGAAAGAAGAACTGGGCGCCGAGGCGTCCGCGATTTGGGCCGGGCTGAAGGAAAAATCCGCGGCGAAGGCCCTTTCCCCGAAGGATCGCCTCGCGATCCCCCCCCAGGAAATGCCCGCCCGCGACCCGGTAAGGCGGGCCCGCGAGATGGACGAGGTCGCCCTCGGCTACACCGAGGAGCAGGCCAGGGTCGAGGCGGAGCGCTGTCTCGGCTGCAAGAACCAGCCCTGCGTCGCCGCCTGCCCGGTCAATGTGCCCATCCGGGATTTCATCGCCCGGGTGCAGGCCGGGGACTTCAAGGGCGGCGTGGACGCCATAAAGGAGACGAACCTCCTCCCCGCGATCTGCGGCCGGGTATGCCCCCAGGAAAGGCAGTGCCAGAGCGCCTGCACCGTCGGGAAGAGCCTCGGCGCGGCGGACAAGGCCGTGGCCATCGGGCGCCTCGAGCGCTTCGTCGCGGACTGGGAACGGGACAACGGCATGGTCACCCCCCCGGCGGTCGGCCCCGAAACCGGCAAGCGCGTCGCCGTCATCGGCTCGGGCCCCGCGGGACTCACGGTGGCCGCCGACGCGCGCCGCGCCGGCCACGACGTGACCGTCTTCGAGGCCTTCCACAAGACCGGCGGCGTCATGGTCTACGGCATTCCCGAATTCCGCCTCCCGAAGGCGATCGTCGCGAAGGAAACCGAGGCCCTCAAGGAAATGGGCGTGACGTTCCGCACCAACTTCCTGGTGGGCCGCACCGGCACCATCGACGAGCTCCTCGACCGCGAAGGTTTCGACGCGGCCTTTATCGGTACCGGCGCGGGACTCCCGAAATTCATGGACATAGAGGGCGAAAGCCTCATCGGCGTGTTCAGCGCCAACGAATACCTTACCCGGGCAAACCTCATGCGGGCCTACGACAGGGACCGCGCGGCCACGCCGATGTACGAGGCGAAGACAGTGGCCGTCGTGGGCGGCGGCAACGTCGCGATGGACGCCGCGCGAATGGCCCTCCGGTTGGGCGCCGGGAAGGTGTACTGCGTGTACCGCCGCACCCGGGACGAAATGCCCGCCCGCGCCGAGGAAATCGGGCACGCGGAAGAGGAAGGGGTGGAATTCCGCTTCCTCCGGAACCCGACCCGGATCCTCGGGGACGAAGCCGGCCGCGTGCGCGCCGTCGAGCTTCTCGAGTACCAGCTCGGCGAACCCGACGCCTCCGGCAGGCGGAGCCCCGTCGCGATCGCGGGCACCGAGCGCGAGCTCCCGGTCGACGCGGTCATCGTGGCCCTGGGGAACGAGTCCAACCCCCTCATGAAGCAGACCACCGAGGGCCTCGACGTGACCAAGCGGGGGAATATCGTGGTGGACGGGAACCAGAAAACGAGCCTGAAGAAGGTGTGGGCGGGCGGGGACATCGTCCTCGGCGCGGCCACCGTCATTCTCGCCATGGGCGAGGGCCGGAAGGCCGCCGCGAGCATCAACGCCTATCTCGCGGGCGACGAGGACCTGAAAGCCGACTGAAAATCGGCCACGGCGCGAGATTCGCGCGATAGTCGAACTGAAACCTTGGCGGGCCCCGGTGCGGGCCCGTTTTTTTTACGGGGCGCCGGACGGACAGGGAGACGCCCCGATCGTGCCCCGCCGCTCGGCGGTTCGACGGGCTCCCGGGGCAACCGGCTTCCCTTTCCCGTCCCCTTACCGTCCTTCCGCGCCCCCGGCCGTCCCGCCGCCGGTCCCGCGCCGGGTCGCGAGGCCGCCCTTCGAGGTCTCCCGGTAAAGCGACGGAATGTCGTGGCCGGTTTCCTTCATGACCTCGACCACCTCGTCGAAGCTCACCCGGTGCTCCCCGTCCGAAAGGAGGGCGTAATCCGCGACGCTCAGTGCCCGGGTCGCGCCGAAGGTATTCCGCTCGATGCAGGGAATCTGCACCAGCCCCCCGACGGGATCGCAGGTGAGGCCGAGGAAGTGCTCGAGGCCGATTTCCGCGGCGTATTCTATTTGGCGAATCCTGCCCCCCATGATATGGGTGGCCGCGGCGGCGGCCATGGAGCAGGCGGACCCTATCTCCCCCTGGCAGCCGACCTCGGCGCCGGAGATCGAGGCGTTGTGCTTGATCACGTTCCCGATGAGGCCCGCGGTGGCGAGGGCCTGAAGGAACACCCTCCCGTCGCACTGAACCGTGTCCCGGAGGTACTTGAGCACCGCGGGGAGGACGCCCGCGGAACCGCAGGTGGGCGCGGTGACGATGACGCCCGAGGCGGCGTTTTCCTCGGCGACCGCGTGGGCGTAGGCCGCGAGAAAGCTCGTCCGGCTCGCGGCGTCCTTTTCGAAGAGGGCCTTCCGGTAGAAGAGCGATGCCTTCCTCTGTACCCCGAGTCCCCCGGGAAGGAGGCCGCTCTTCCCGAGGCCCCGCTCGACCGACGCGAGCATCGCCTCCCAGGCGGTCTGTAGGTAGTCCCATATCTCGGGTCCCTCGATTTCTTCCACGTACTCCCAGAACTCGATGCCCCGGGAGGCGCATTCGGACAGGATGGACGACAGGGTATGGGCGGGATAAAGCCCCGGCGCGTCGG
Source organism: Spirochaetales bacterium (assembly GCA_003245785.1). Lineage (GTDB taxonomy): Bacteria > Spirochaetota > Spirochaetia > Treponematales > Treponemataceae > Teretinema. The sequence continues at coordinate 3,714 of QKCE01000156.1, forward strand.
CGCTTTCCGGGCCCTCCGCCAGGGCGCCGCCGCCGACGCTGTAAACGGTCCAGCTTTTGACCGGGGTCTCGACCCCGGCCTTGCCGGCTTCGCCCGGGAAGGCCTCGAACAGCATCCCGTTGGGGTGAAAGGGCAGGGTTTCCCCTTCCTTCCAGGCTATTTCCGGCGTCCGGGGCGCGAAGGAATCGATAATGGCCCTGTCCGTCATGTGTCCCCTGCCGGTGGCGGCGAGGCTTCCGTACAGGGTAACGCGCACGGCGGCGCCTTCGGGTATCATGGCCCTGAAGCGCGCGGCGGCGAAGGCCGGCCCCATGGTATGGCTGCTCGAGGGGCCCCTGCCGATCCTGAAAATTTCCCTGATGGATTCCATTCCCCGAGTGTACGACCATTCCGCCGGGCGCGCAATGGCGCGGAAGACTGGCCGAGGAGGGGCGGCAATAACCCCTTGGTTCGGGTGATTTCGCTCGAGGCCGCCGTCTCGGGCTTCCGCACCGGGGACGACGCCCTGGCCGGTTGAGGATAAGGCCGAGGCAGAAGGCGCCGCGCGGGGAGCGAGTCCCTCCGCGGAGCCGCCGCGAAGGGAGTCGCCGCGGGGGCGAAATATCGGAAAAGAGAACGGCGCCGGGAGATTGACCCGGCGCCGGTTTTTGGTGGGATAGCGGTAATACCCGCTATTTTTTATTCGTAGTCGGCGAAATCGTTGAACGAGAGCGTGATTGACTGAACGGAGCCGCCGCTGAAAGCCGACTCGTATATATAGTACGCGGTGTTTGAATAGTCGTCATCGTTCAGAATCAGCACCACCTCATAGTCCGTGGCCGCAGCGCCGGTCCATGGTGAGTCGTCCGATAAATCCTGCAGGAGGGTCGAAAGAGACCCCTCTCCGACCGGTCCGTCGGGCCAACAGGCCCGTACGGTATCGCCGGTTTGCCTTATGATAAGGTCCGCTT
>QKCE01000306.1 GCA_003245785.1 Spirochaetales bacterium
GACATCGAGGTCCATATCCTGCCTCTCGACCTTTCCTCTGGCTTCGCGATACCGGAATTGAAGCTCATAGTCATCGAGGAAAACGAGATTTTCGGCCGCAGGCGCCACGTCCCGAAATCCGTCAAGCACGCGAAAAGCTCGGTCCTCGATACCTTTGTCGAACTGAATCCCGGCGACTACGTCGTCCACGTGAATTACGGCATCGGGCTTTTCAAGGGTATCGACCGGGTGCGCGCGCTCGGTAACGAACGGGATTACGTGAAGCTCGAATACGCGGACGAGGAAACCGTATTCATCCCGATCGAGCAGGTGAACCTCGTGCAGCGCTATATCGGGAACGAGGGCGACGCGCCCCGGCTCGACCGCCTGGGCTCGAAATCCTGGGAAAACCGCAAGAACAAGGTCAAGAAGTCCGTCGAGGACATCGCCCAGCGGCTCATCGACCTCTATTCCCGGCGCAAGGCCGCCCACGGCTTCCCCTTCGCCCGGGACGGCGAGTGGCAAACCGCATTCGAGGCGGCATTCCCCTACGAGGAGACCGAGGACCAGCTCACCGTAATCTCCGAGATCAAGGCCGACATGGAAAAGCCCGTGCCCATGGACCGCCTGGTGTGCGGCGACGTGGGATACGGCAAGACGGAGGTCGCCATGCGCGCGGCCTTCAAGGCGGTGATGGGCGGTAAGCAGGTCGCCTTCCTCGCGCCGACCACTATCCTCGCGGAGCAGCATTACGACACGTGCACGGAGCGGTTCTCCAAATTTCCGGTGCGCATCGCCCAGCTTTCCCGCTTCGTCGGCCCCGCGGACCAGAAGAAAACCCTCGCCCGGGTCGCCGCGGGGGAGATCGACATACTGGTCGGCACCCACCGCATCATACAGAAGGACGTGAAATTCAAGGATCTCGGCCTCATGATCGTGGATGAGGAACAGCGCTTCGGCGTGAAGGACAAGGAGCGGCTCAAGGAGATGCGCACGAATATCGATTCCCTCGCCCTCTCGGCAACGCCGATCCCGAGAACCCTACACATGTCGCTCCTGAAGATCCGGGACATGAGCCTCCTCACCACTCCGCCCCAAAACCGGCACCCGATAGAAACCGTGATCGCGGAGTTCAACCCGGACCGGGTGGCGGCGGCGATCCGCCGGGAGGTCGAGCGGGGCGGCCAGGTGTTTTACCTCCACAACCGGGTGGAAAGCCTCGAGGAAACCCGGATCATGATCGAGAAGCTCGTGCCCGAAATGCTCGTCGACACCGCCCACGGGCAAATGAGCTCCCACGAGCTGGAAGACATTTTCCGCCGCTTCAAGATGGGCGGCTTCCATATCCTGATCGCCACCACGATTATCGAGAACGGAATCGACATCCCGAACGTGAACACGATCGTCATCGACCGGGCGAACATGTACGGCGTCTCCCAGCTGTACCAGCTGAGGGGCCGGGTGGGTCGCTCGGACCGGAAGGCTTACGCGTATCTCTTTTATCCCGAGGGACGGGCCCTTTCGGAAATAGCCATGAAGCGGCTCCAGGTCATTTCGGACTTCACCGAACTCGGCAGCGGGTTCAAGATCGCGATGAAGGACATGGAAATCCGCGGGGCGGGAAACCTCCTGGGGGCCGAGCAGTCGGGGGACATTTATTCCGTCGGCTTCGACCTTTACCTCAAACTCCTCGAGGAGGCCGTGAGGAAACTACAAGACACGGACTTCACTGAAGAGGCGGAAGTCTGGCTCGAGCTCGAATATTCGGGCTTCGTCCCGGACTCCTACGTGCCGGTCGCCCAGACCAAGATGGAGATCTACAAGAAAATCGCCTCCATTTCCACCCAGGACGAGCTCGACCGGGTGTATTCGGAACTGGCCGACCGGTTCGGGCCCGTGCCCGACGAGGTCAGGAGCCTTCTCGCCCTGGCGGAGATCCGGATCATCTGCCGAAGGCTGTCCATCTCGAGCCTGAAGGAGCGGGCGGGACACGTGCGCGTCGAGTTCTCGAAGGTCTCGAAGGTGTCGGTGGAGCGGCTTCTCCGCATGATGAAGGAATCCGCGGGCCGGGTGAAGCTGGACCCGCACCACGCGAATATCCTCATCCTCGAGACCGGGAAGATCGGCCTGAAGGAAAAAAGCGAGTTTATCCGAGAAAAGCTCGACAGGCTCGCCGCGGTATGACGCGACGGCATTCAGCATAGAGGAGTACGTTCATGATCAAGGCATTGATACTGGATTTCGGGAACGTGATAAGCGAGCCCCACGACGACACGGTGTACGACCGCATGGCCGCCCGCTCGGGGCTACCCGCGGGCTTTTTCCGGACCGCGTGCTGGAAATACCGCGACGAGTTCGACGGCGGGAAAATCGGCGGGAAGGAAATGTACCGCCGCGTTCTCGCGGACGGCGGCGTTTCCGGAACGGAGGGCGAGCTCGACGCGTTGGCGGGAAAACTGATCGAGGAAGACATCGGCTCCTGGACGCGGGTGAACCCCGGGGTTACCGAGTGGGCCCTCGCCCTGCAGAAGGAAGGGTACCGCCTGGGAATCCTCTCGAACATGCCCCATGACTTTCTCGAGATAGCCGGGCATACGGTGGAACTTTTCGGGAAGGCCGACGTGCCGGTGTTCTCGTGCCACGTGGGCGTCATAAAGCCCGATCCCGCGATTTACCGCATCGCCCTGGAGCGGCTCGGGTGCGAGCCCGGCGAGGCCGTGTTCTTCGACGACCTCGAGCGCAACGTCGACGCCGCGCGCGCCCTGGGCATACGGGCCTACCTCTTCACGGACCTCGCGGCCGCGCGGCGGGACTGGTCCTACGCGGTAGCCGGGGCCGGCGGGAAAGCCTGAGCGGACCCGTAGCTCAGCCCGCGTCGCCGCGGAAGGGATTGCCATAATCGACCGGGGAAACCCAACCTGCCATTCCTGCGGGTCGTCCCCGCGCGCGCGTCCGGCGTCGGATCGGGGCAGGCGTACCGGCCCTGACCGCAACGCCGCGCCCGGGTTTCCGCCTAGAAGGGCCCGTAGCCTATGGCCACCGCCACCGCCAGGAAGGCCGAGGTAATCCCCAGCACCGCCAATTGCAGCTTCCAGGTCCAGGCGACCCACCGGGGATAGCTTACCGAGGTGAACGAAAGCGCGATCAGCAGGAGCGCGTTAGTCGGGAAGAACATGTTCGAAAAGCCGTCGCCGAAATCGAAGGCGAGCACCGCCGTCTGCCGGGTAATCCCGACGAGGTCGGCGAGGGGCGTGAGCAGGGGCATCATCAAAAAGGCCTTGGCGCTCGCCGAGCCGATGAAGAAATTCATGACCAGCGTGGAACCGTACACCAGGAAGGCCGCCGCGAGGGGACGCGCGCCGCTGATGAGCCGGGCGGCGCCGTCGAGGATGGTGTCCATGATGCCGCCGGAGACGATTACGTGCTTGACGCTGTAGGCCATGAGGATGAGGACGATTCCGGGCGCGAGGTTCGCGGCGCCGCGGACGAAGGCCCTGCCTACCTCGCGGCCGCCCAGTCGGGCAATGAGTCCGCCGCCCACGCCGCCGACGAGAAAGAGAAGGGCGAGCACGGGAAACGCGAGATCCGAAAGCATCGGCATTCGGGCGGTCACGAGCACCATCGCCATCGCGACGCCGACGCAGAGGGCGAACCACGCGAGGGCCCTCGCGCGAAGCCTCGAGGCGTCGGCGCTCTCGGATCCCGTGACGCCGGCCGAGGGTCCCCGGAGGGTTTCAGCCGAGGTCCCGGAAAGCCGCTCCCGTATCCTGGAATCGTCCGCGTAGGTGGGGGACCTCGAAGGGTCCCTTTCCACCCGGCGCGCGTGGCGCGTCACGAAGACCGTAACCAGGAAGTATACCGCCGCCAGGAAGATGATTCTCAGCCAGGAGCCCGAGAAGAGCGGGAGATCGGCGATACGCTGGGCCACCGCTACGGTGAAGGGATTCGTGACCGACGAGGCGAAACCGAAGGCCAGCGGCAGGAGGCTGATCCCGAGGCCGGTCAGGGAATCCCAACCAAGGGAAATCGTGAGGGGGACGATGAAGATGATCATCGGGATCATACCCTCGTATACGCCGATGAACGACGACACGAGCATGAAAAAGAGGATCATAAGGGCGAGGAGGAGGTACTTCCGTGCCCCGAAGCGGGCGACCAGGAGGCGTACCAGTTCTTCCATCACCCCCGCGCTTTCGAGAATCGCGATGGAGCCCCCCACGCAGACGAGAAAGACCATGATCGTGATGAGCGCCGCGTTGCCCGGGGCGAAGAGGATTTCCACCGGGGCCGTGAGCCATCGCCAGACCGGATAGTCGGGCCGGGGAACGGCGTGATAGCTTCCTTCCACCACGACGGTTCTCCCTTCGCTGAGGGTACGGTCGAAGGATCCCGCGGGCAATACGCGGGTAAGTATTCCCGAAAAGACGACGAGGGCGAAAATGATCGCCGTGCTCGTCAGAAACGCCTTTTTGCCGATTTTGATCGCGCTGGTATCGCCTGAGCGTTCATTTTTCGCCACTCTGTTTCTCCCCCAGGGCGCCGATAAGGGCGCGGTAAAATTCGATGCCCCTCGCGAAATTGTCGAGGGAAATGCGCTCGTCGTGGTTGTGCATGAGCCCGATGCCCCCTTCGTCGAGATCCATCGGGGCGAAGCGGTACACCGCCTCGCAGAGCGGGGCGT
>QKCE01000027.1 GCA_003245785.1 Spirochaetales bacterium
CGTTGGCCGAGTTGGTCAAAAGCGGAAGGGTCGCGGCGGTGAGCGAACGGGTCTTTTCCGATTTCGAACGCCCCTGAGGTCCGAAAAATTCCGGGCATGATGACGGTATACCTTTGCCGTCTCGGGCGAATGGGCTGACCGATCCCGCTTCAGTCCCGCTTAAGGGCCCGCAGTTTCCCGGAATTTCGTGGCTCCCCGACCGTTTCGGGTGTATAATCGTTCCATTATGATTTGGAATCCCGAAAACGAGTGCATGGAAACGGGAGCCCTCCGGCGGCTACAGTTCGCCCGGCTCAAGAACCTGGTGGAACGGGTGTACACCAACGTTCCTTTTTACAAGAAAAAATTCGACGAAGCGGGCATTCGCCCCGCCGACGTGAAATCCCTCGAGGACCTGGCGAAGCTGCCGTTCACCTCGAAGGACGACCTTCGGGATACCTACCCCTACGGGCTCCTCGCGGTGCCCCAGGACGAGATCGTGGAAATCCACATGTCATCGGGCACGACGGGCACCCCCGTGGTGGACGCATATACCCAGCGCGACATGGACGACTGGGCGGAGGGCATGGCCCGCACCCTTTCCGGCGCCGGCGCCACCCGCAACGACACGATCCAGAACGCCTACGGATACGGGCTCTTTACCGGCGGCCTCGGGACCCACTACGGCGCCCAGCGGATCGGCGCGACGGTGATCCCGGTTTCCTCGGGCAACACCGAGAAGCAGCTCATGCTCATGCGGGACTTCAACTCGACGCTCTTTACCTGCACCCCTTCCTACGCCCTTTACATGGCGGAGCAGGCCCGGGAGCTCGGGATCGACCCCCGGGGATTCCATACCCGCGCGGGCTGCTTCGGCGCGGAGCCCTGGAGCGAGAACATGCGGAAGGAAATAGAGGCCGCCTGGGACATAAAGGCCTACGACATTTACGGGCTCACGGAAATCACCGGGCCCGGCGTCGCCTTCGAGTGCGAGGCCCAGTACGGAATGCACGTGAACGAGGACCTCTGGTTCCCCGAGATTATCGACCCCGCGACGGGCAAGCCCCTTCCCGACGGCGAGAAGGGCGAGCTCGTCATCACCACGATCACGAAGGAAGGGACGCCCCTCATCCGCTACCGGACCCGGGACATTACCTTCATCATCCCCGAGGCCTGCGGCTGCGGGCGCACCACGAGGCGTATCCACCGCCTCTTCGGCCGCACCGACGACCTCCTGATCATCCGGGGCGTGAACGTCTTCCCGAGCCAGATCGAGCACGCGCTCATCGGCATCGAGGGCGTAGACCCGAACTACCTGATCGTCGTGGACCGGAGCGCCCAGACCCACCTCGACGAGGTCGAGCTCCACGTGGAAGTGAACGTGGCGGGCTTCTCCGACGAGACGAAGGACATCGAGCGCCTGCGCAGCCAGATCGAGGCGACCATGAAGAGCAAGCTCGGGATTCACCTGAAGGTGAAGCTCGTGGAGCCGAAGAGCATCGAGCGCTCCATCGGCAAGGCAAAGCGCGTCATCGACAGGCGCAAGATCTGAGGCAAGGGGGAAAGCATGATCATCCAGCAGATTTCGATATTTCTCGAGAACGCCGCGGGGCGCCTCGCGGAAGTGACCCGGGTCCTGAAGGACGGGGGCGTGAACCTCCGGGCGATAATGATCGCCGACACCGCCGACTTCGGCATCCTCCGCGTGATCGTGGACGACCCGGAAAAGGCCAGGAAGATCCTGGAGGCCGCGAAGTTCACCACCAAGTCGACGGACGTGCTCGCCGTGACGATCTCGGACAAGGTGGGCAGCCTCGCCGACGTGCTCCACATTTTCGAGGAGAACGGCATCAATATCGAGTACCTGTACGCCGCCCTCGACAAGGTGGGGGAAACCGCCGTGGTCATCTTCAAGGTGGAAGACCTGAAGCGGGGCCTCGAGACGGTGGAAGCCCACGGGCTCAACGAATCCATCCGGTTCTGACGGACAGCCGCCCATGGCCCTTTCCATCCGCGACGTGGCCCTGTCCACCTCGCTTTCCTGCGAGACGATCCTCGAGGGCATGATTACCCCCTCGGCGCTGGAGCCCGAGGTGGTCCGCCACATCATGCACGCGGTAAGGACTTCGGGCTATCTCGAGACCTTCGCGCGTTGGAAGGAAAGCGGCCCCCTCCGGGCGGTCGCTATCCTGACGCCCTGGCTCGACTCTGCCTCGGGCACGGAAACCTACCGGGGGATAGACCGGGCCCTTTCGGCCCTGGGTCTGAACGTCACGATCCTCTCCGTGCCCACCCGGGGCTCCCTGGTGATACGGGAGAGCGTGATGGCGGAAATCCTCGTCACCGACAAGGTGGACGCCGTGATCGCCCTCAACATGATACCCTCCGCGGGAATTCTCGCGCGGTTCCGGGACGCGGGGAAACCCGTGATCCTCCTGGAGACCCGGGCGGACGACGCCCAGTCCGTGCTTTTGGAAAACGCCCGGGGCATGTCGATCGGGATCAATTACCTCGCGGGCCAGGGCCACGGGCGGATCGCGATGATGAACGGGCCGACCACCGGTACCGAGCCCTCGGCGGTAGCCTCGGAGCGGCTCATCGGCTACCTGACCGCCCTCCAGCGGCGGGCCCTTCCCTTCGACGAGACCCTGGTCTTCGAGTCGCGGAACTACGACACCGACGCGGGCTTCCGCGCCTTCGAGTATTTTTACGAAAACGGCCCCCTTCCGGACGCGGTCTTCTGCGCGACCGGGGACATGAGCGCCCTGGGCTTCATGAACGCAGCCCGGGAGCGCGGGGTGCGAATTCCCGAGGACGTGGCGGTAATGGGCTACGACGACCTTCCCGTGGCCTCCCTCGTGAATCCGGGTATCACCACGATCAGGCAGAGGCTCATGATCGCCGGGGCGGGCGCCCTGGTGCTCGCCCTCGAGTCCGCGGTGAACGGCCCGGGAGAAAACCTCGTCATAATCCCCGAACTGGTGGTGCGCGGGACCGCGTAAGGGCCCGTTATCCCGCTTATTGTCCATGCGGGGCGAATTCGGTATACTTTTCGTTATTATGGACGCAAAGCTCACCCATTGGGCGGACCAAACCGCCGACAAGATCATCCGCGAGCGCGGCGACCTCGACGTATACACCTGCGCGTCGGGCATCACCCCCTCCGGAACCGTGCATATCGGGAATTTCCGCGAAATCATTTCCGTGGACCTCGTCGTTCGGGCCCTTCGCTCGCGCGGCAAAAAAGTCCGCTTCATCTATTCCTGGGACGACTACGACGTGTTCCGCAAGGTTCCCGTCAACATGCCCCAGCAGGACGTTCTCGAAAAACATCTCCGCTTCCCCATCACCATGGTGCCCGATCCCTTCGGGCGGGACTCGAGTTACGCGCGCCACCACGAGGTGGACGTCGAGTCCGTGCTTCCCCGGGTCGGGATATACCCGGAATACCTGTACCAGAGCGAGCGATACCGCGCGGGTCTCTATGCCGAGGGCATGAAGGTCGCCCTGGAGCACCGGGACAAGCTCAAGGAAATCCTCAACCGCTACCGCGACGACGCGCACAAGATGACCGAGGAATACTGGCCCGTCTCGGCGTTCTGCGACGCGTGCAACCGCGATACCACGACGATCGAGGGCTGGGACGGGGAATGGGGCGTCACCTATTCTTGCGAGTGCGGGCACCGCGAGACCGCGGATCTCCGCACCGCCAAGGGCATCAAGCTCGGCTGGCGCGTGGACTGGCCCATGCGCTGGAAGCACGAGAACACCGTGTTCGAGCCCGCGGGCAAGGACCATCACTCCCAGGGCGGCTCCTTCGACACCGCGCGCCACGTGGCCGACGAGGTGTACGGCTGGCCCGCCCCCGTGACCTTCCGCTACGATTTCATCGGAATCAAGGGTACCCCCGGCAAGATGTCCTCCTCCAAGGGCAAGGTCGTCGACCTGCCGGATATCCTCCGGGTCTACCAGCCCGAGATCGCCCGCTACCTCTTCGCGGGGACGCGGCCCAATACCGAGTTCACCATCAGCTTCGACCTCGACGTAATAAAGATTTACGAGGATTACGACAAGACCGAGCGGATCGCCTGGGGCCTCGAGAAGGCCAAGAACGAGGACGTTTTCGAGAAGGAAAAGCGCATTTACGAGCTTTCCCAGGTCGAGGAAATGCCCCCCTGCGCGTCCTATCAGGTTCCCTTCCGCCACCTCTGCAACCTCCTGCAGACCAACGACGGCGACGCCGACGCGGTAATCGCCTCGCTTCCCGACGTGAAGCCGGAGCAGCTTGACCGCCTGCGGACCCGCTGCGCCTGCGCCTGGTACTGGATTACCGAATGCGCCCCCGAGGATTTCCGCTTCGCCCTCCGCAAGGACGGCTCGAAGGCGGACATTTCCGGGGCGGCCCTGGACGCGGTGAAAAAGATTCGCGACGAGGTGCTCCCGAAGATGGATGGGGTCGACGAGAAGGGCCTTTCCGAGCTCTGCTACGCCGTCGCCACGGAGTGCGGCATCGAGGCCAAAGCCCTCTTCACCGCCACCTACCAGGCCCTGATCGGTAAGGACCAAGGGCCCAGGCTGGCGAGCTTCATGAAGATCATCGGCCGCGACCGGTTGGCGAAAATACTTTCGGTGTACTGATATTGTCCATGGTCCGATGGTTTCAGGCGCTTGGC
>QKCE01000199.1 GCA_003245785.1 Spirochaetales bacterium
AAGGACGACACCCCCATGTTCGTCTACGGCGTTAACGACAAGACCTACGCCGGTCAGACCATCATCTCCAACGCGTCCTGCACCACCAACTGTCTCGCGCCCGTCGCGAAGGTCCTCAACGACACCTTCGGCATCAAGCGCGGGCTCATGACCACCGTGCACGCCGCCACCGCCACCCAGAAGACCGTCGACGGTCCCTCCGCCAAGGATTGGCGCGGCGGCCGCGGTATCCTCGAGAACATCATCCCCAGCTCCACCGGCGCCGCGAAGGCCGTGGGCAAGGTGCTTCCCGTGCTGAACGGCAAGCTCACCGGCATGGCGTTCCGCGTCCCGACCTCCGACGTTTCCGTGGTCGACCTCACCGTCGAGCTCGAGAAGGAAGCCTCCTATGACGACATCTGCGCCGCCATGAAGAAGGCCTCCGAGGGCGAGCTCAAGGGCGTTCTCGGCTACACCGACGAAGACGTGGTATCCACCGACTTCCGCGACGAAGCCCGCACCTCCGTGTTCGACTCCAAGGCCGGTATCGCCCTCGACAAGACCTTCGTGAAGGTCGTGTCCTGGTACGATAACGAGTGGGGTTACTCGAACAAGGTCTGCGAGATGGCCCGCGTCATCGGCAAGTAATCGCATTACCCGCATATCGCGAAAGAAGCCCGCGTTTTCCGCAAGGAGACGCGGGCTTTTTTATTTTCTCCGCGGGCGTTCATGTTTCGGCGCATCCGCAAGGCGGGTCGCGTTGGTTACCCGCGCTTGTGCCGCTCCATACTAACCCCGATTTTTGGCGCGAGCGCGTCAAAATGACACATTTTGCGAAGCCTTCGGACAGGAATCGGGTAAAAATAAAACAATCCTGCCAGTCGCGTCGTAATTCTTTTTCCTCTTCCGAAAGTGGCAAATTCAAATTGGATAACTCCTTATAATACAATACTTTATTCATGGTATTAGATCCCATATTAATTGATGATTTGGCATGCTTTTTGCTGAAATTTGGATATCAACATGAAGGAGGTACGGTATGTACACATCGGTTTTGGATGACCTGTTCGAGATTAACAGGCAACTGAACAGAATCTTCGACGCCCCGGCGGGTTCGTCGCGGGGACGTTGGCCGGAGACTAACCTTTATGAGGACAAGGACGGTTACATAATCGTCTCCAAGGTTCCGGACGTGGATAAATCGTCCATAGAGGTAAATCTCAAGGACAATACCCTCACGATTCGGGGGGAAAGGAAAAAAGAAGTCCCGAAGGGGGCGAAGATTCTCCTGGACGAGCGGTTTAACGGGACCTTCGAGCGAAGTTTCATCCTGAACGACAAGATCGATTCGGAGCGAATCGGGGCGGAAGCCAATAACGGGCTTCTCGTAGTGAAGCTTCCCAAATCCCCGGACAGCAAGCCGCGAAAGATCGAGATCAAGTAAGGAGGCGAACCATGAACCTTATCAAGAAAGAAGCGAACGAAGCGAAGGTCGAATCGAAGAAGGGGAACGAGTATCGCCTGCCGGCGGTCGACATCGTCGAGAAGGATTCGGAATACCAGATGGTTTTCGATTTGCCCGGGGTCGAAAAGGACGACATCCAGCTTAAGGTCGAGAAGGGCGTCCTGACGCTCACCGCGGATTGCTCGAAATTGCCGGGCGCCGAGTACGAATGCATCCGCAACGAGATGGCATTCTCGGGCTTCCGGCGCAGCTTCGAGCTCGGCGATTCGGTGAACGGCGAGGGCATCGCCGCGGATTACCGTAACGGGACCCTGAAACTGACCCTGCCCAAGCGGGAGGAGCAAAAAACGAGGCAAATACAGATTCGCGTCGAGTGAGTTTCCCCGAACGCCGCGAGGCCAGGGTGCCTGGCCTCGCGGCGTTTCGTTGCGTCCCCAAGGGTAATTTAATCACTTTACTTTTCGCGCCCGATTGGGCACATTTAAGGCATGAATTATGACGCGATTGTGATCGGGAAGGGGCCGGCCGGGATACAGGCGGCGGTCTATCTCGCGAGGGCCGGGCGGTCGGTCCTCGTGATCGGGAAGGATCGGGGCGCCCTTGAACGCGCCGAAAAAATCGAGAATTTCTTCGGGTACCCCGAGCCCGTGGGCGGGGCCGAGATCGTCGACCGGGGCATCGCGCAGGCCGAGCGGCTCGGGGTGAGGGTCCTCACCGCCGAGGTGGTCGGGATAGGTATCGGCGAATCCTTCGAGGTCAAGACCGCCGACGCCGCCTATACGGCGCGGGCAGTGCTCCTGGCCACCGGTAAGGCCCGGACCTCCCTTAAGGCCGAGGGCTTCGAGACGTATCGCGGCAAGGGCATAAGCTTTTGCGCGGTCTGCGACGGGTTTTTCTTTCGAGGCAAGCCCCTCGCCCTCGTCGGATCCGGCGACTACGCGGCAAACGAGCTTCACGAACTCGCCCATTTCACGGACGATATTACCGTATTCACGAACGGGGAGAAAATTCCCGCCGGCCGTTTCCCCGACGGCTATCGGGTGGTGGAAGAGAAGATCGCAAGGTTCGTCGGCGGGGACAGGCTTTCCTCGATCGAGACCGAGTCGGGGGAAACGGTGAGCGTCGACGGTTGCTTCGTCGCGGTCGGCACCGCGGGAGCCACGGACTTCGCCGCGAAGATCGGCTTCGAGACGAAGGGCCACGACATCGTGGTGGATCCCGAATTCCGGACAAACATGCCCGGGCTTTGGGCGGCGGGGGACTGCGTCGGGGGGTATCTACAGATCGCGAAGGCCGTTTCCGACGGCGCCCTGGCGGCCAAGTCGATGATCGCCTGGCTCAAGACCAATCCCTGATAATTATCGCATTAAAAAACATCCCCCGGTCGCGACGCGCGAGAGCGGGGGATTTTTTTTGTTTATCCCTCCGACGACTCGGTGCGGAACGAACCGAGATCTTCCGCGAGTTTATGCAGGGTTTCCCGGTGGTTGATGCCGATGGAGCTGGTCCCCGACACGGCGACGTTCAGTTCGTTCGTGCCGGCGGCCATTTCGTTCATGCTTTGGTCGATCGCCGCGGCCATGTCCGCCAGGCGCACCAAAAGCTCCCCGAGTTCCGACGCGGAGCCGACGGCGGCCCTGGATTCTTCCCTCACCTCGTTTCCCAGCCTCTGGGTGTCCGCGAGGGTTTCGAGAACCGCCTGGGTCCCCTTGGCCTGGCTAGTGAGGGTTTCCGTAATGCGGCGCTCCCGCTCCTCGAGGTCGGTGGTGAGTTCGTTCACGGCGGCAAAGCCCTCGGTAACCCGCGCCGAGGATTGGGCTAGACGCTCGACGCCCTGCTTGAAGCCCTTGAGGACCGTGGCGATGCGCTTGCTCTGGTTTCCCGAATCCTCTGCCAGTTTCCGGATCTCGTCGGCGACTACCGCGAAGCCCGCCCCGTAGGAGCCCGCGTGGGCCGCCTCGATCGCCGCGTTCATGGCGAGGAGGTTCGTCTGGCTCGAAATGCGCTGTATTACCCGGCTCGTCTCGAGGAGGCCGTCGGATTCGGCGCTGATTCCCTCGATCATCCCGGCGATTTCCCGGATGCCCTTGCTGCCGCCGTCCGCGGCGTCCAGGAGGTTTCTCACCGAGGCGGCGTTCGATTCGAGGGTCGCGGAGATGGCACGAACCGCCTCGACCATCCGCTCGACGGTTTCGGAGGATTCCTCGGTGCGTTTTCCCTGGCGGGCGATATGCTCGTCAAGGCGGCCGAAGCGGCCGACTATTTCCCGGACCGCCCGCTTGGCGGCGTCCGTCTCGTCCGACTGAAGCGTCGCCTGGCCCCGCACCGCCGTGATATTCGCGGTAAGCTGGTTGATGGCGCTCGCGCTCTCCACCATGTTGGCGGACAGGTCCTCTCCGATCTTGAGCATCTCACCGGAGTCGCGCTTGACCCCCGATATGGTCGCGGAAATCTTTTCCATGGTTTCGTTGAAAAACGCGGAAAGGTCGCTCAATTCCCGGTCCCCCGAGGAAGGAAGGCGCCGGGTGAGGTCCCCGGAACCCCGGGCGATATCGCCGAGGGCCGCGGCGACCCGCGCGACGGGGCGCGCGATCGAAACGCCGATGCTTGCCGCCACGAGCAGGAGAAGCGCGAGGCCCGCGAACATCGCGCCTATTACCGTGATCAGGGTTATCCTGGCCCCGGCCATCAGCTCGTCCCGCGGTACCGAGGTCACGACGGTGAGCCTGTCGTTAAAGTCGCCGATCGGCAGGGGTACGACGTTCACGTGGGCCCCCTTGCCTAGATACCCGTCTACCACGTCCGCGGAGAAAGGCTCGCCGATGGCGAGACGGGCTACCTTGTCGGACAAGCCCGGGTCGGAAAAGAGCGGCATGACGGTACCTTCCAGGCCCGCGTCGGGATGCACTATTATCTCGCCCTTCGCGGTGAGAAGCTGCCCGTAGCCGGTTCCGTAGAGGGTGACGGAACCCGTCAGGGCATGGACGGCTTCCAGGGACACGTCGACCCCCAGGACCCCGACGGCGGTTCCCCGGTCGCTGAAAACGGGGACGGAAAAGGTAATTACCGGTTTATCGACCGGTGAGCCGGGCCTTCTCCAGGGCCCGAACATCGTGGGGCGTCCCTTGTCGACGGGGATGCGGTAGTAATCGTCCGCGCCGGTCGGCTCGGGCATGGTCCAGCGTTGGAGGCTCGAGCTTTCGTC
>QKCE01000213.1 GCA_003245785.1 Spirochaetales bacterium
TCCCGCGGCTGAACCTTTCCTCAAACGAAACGGCCCCCGGAAATCCCGGGGGCCGTCGCTTTATCCAAGGGCGCGGTCAGTGCTTGAAATGCCGGGTGCCGGTAAAGACCATCGCGATCCCGAGCTTGTTCGCGGCGTCGATGGATTCCTGGTCCCTCATGGAGCCGCCGGGCTGCACGATCGCCTTGATCCCGAACTTCGCCGCCATTTCGACCGAATCCGCGAAGGGGAAGAAGGCGTCGGACACCATGACCGTCGCGTCGCCGTCGAAGCCGTTCTCGGGGTTCGAGGTAACGGACTTCGCGCGCTCGAGGGCCTGTTCGGTGGCCCAAATCCGGTTCACCTGGCCGCCCGCGATGCCCACGGCGATCCGGTCCTTCACCGCCAGGATCGCGTTCGATTTCACGAAAATGGCCATGGCCATGCCGAAGGCCATTTCGGCGGCCTCGTCCGCGGAGGGCGCGCGCTCGGTGACTACCCGCCATTCGGAGAAGAGCTCGTCGTCCCTCTCCTGCACGAGAAGCCCGCCGTCCACGCTCATCGACTCGGTGAGGGCGCCCGGGACCTTCTCGGCCTTCACGAGGCGGAGGTTTTTCTTGGACGCGAAGACCCGCAGGGCGTCGTCGGTAAATCCCGGCGCCACGACCACCTCGAGGAAGGTTTTGACCATCTCCTCGGCGGCCTCGCGGTCGATCACGCGGTTGCAGCCAACGATGCCCCCGAAAATGGAGACGGGATCCACGAGCCAGGCCCGCTTGTAGGCGTCCAGCGGGGAGGTGCCGAGGGCGGCGCCGCAGGGCGAATTGTGCTTGAGGGCCACGCATACGACCGAGCGGTCCTCGCCGGCGCGGCGGTTGCCCGCCTGCTGGGGGAAGGCTTCGGGGAGGCGCTTCATGAAGCCGTCGTAGGCGCTCGCCGCCTTCCAGGCGATATCCAGGTCCCGCATGTTGTTGTAGGAAAGCTCCTTGCCCTGGAGCTGCTTCATCCCGCCGAAGGCTCCCTCGGAGTCGGCGGTTAGGTAGAGGGCGGCCTTTTGGTGTCCGTTTTCGCCGTAGCGGAGGCCTTGGCTCAGGCGGTAGGGAACCGTGAGGTATTCGGGCCAGTCGGGCGATTTCGGGGAGGCCGGGGCCGCCGCCTCGCCGAGCATGAACCGGGCGACCGCGGCGTCGTAGGCGCTGGTCAGGTTGAACACCTTGCCCGCGAGGCGGCGCTTCAGGTCCATCGGGACCTTCGAGGTATCCTGCCCGGCGGCCTCGAGCTCGGCCTTCACCTCGGCGTAGTCCGCGGCCTCGGTGAGCACGAGCACGTCCCCGTGGTTTTTCGCGGCGGAACGGAGCATCGTCGGGCCGCCGATATCGATGAACTCGACGGTTTCGTCGAAGCTGAGGCCCGCCTGGACCTTCTCGAAGAAGGGGTAGAGGTTTACGCAGACGAGGTCGATCGGGTCCACGCCGAGGTCGGCGATGGTTTTTGCGTGTTCGGGATTCCCGCGGATGGCGAGGAGCCCCGCGTGGATCTTGGGGTGCAGGGTTTTCACCCGACCGTCCAGGCACTCGGGAAATCCGGTAACCGCGCTCACGTCGGTGACGGGCAGGCCCGCGTCGGCGAGATGCTTCTTGGTGCCGCCGGTGGAGAGTATTTCCCACCCCTTTTCTACCAGATATCGCGCGAGGTCAAGCACGCCGTCCTTGTGGAATACGCTGATGAGCGCCCTTCTTTTCATGGTATACCCCTTATGTTTCGGCCATGGAACCAATGGCACCGGATAGCGTAATATAGCCGTAAACCGCCTTTTTTTCAATTCCACGCCGGGTTGCCTCCCCGGGCAAGATTATTTCTTTGCCGTTCGGGAATCTTCGGATATACTGGATTCACCCCTTATGCGTACACCCGCGTTTCGGCGGAAATCCCGCCGCATCATCTTTTTGCTCCTCTCCCTTGTGTGTGCCGCCCGGCTCGCCGCCGCGGAGCCTCCCGTAAAGAACGTGCTGGTTCTCTTTCCCTACGCCCCGGATTACCCGGCCTGGGACCGCTACATGGAAGGGGTCAAGCAGGGCTTCGCCACCGATTCGGAATTCACGATACGCTATACCTACGAATTTCTGGACATGGAGCTCGCTTACACGGATCCCGGCTATTTATGGAAAACCGCGGAATACTACCGGTACAAATACGGGATCCGGCGTCCCGACGTGGTGGTGACCTCCTCGATGCTCGAGTCCTTCATCGACGGTTATTCCGACGTCGCCTTCCGGGGCGTGCCGATCGTCATGTCCTCCAACGAGGCGACGCCGACGGGCGCGGCGGGGAACGATTCCCTCTACGCGGTCGAGGCCCCCTTCGATTTCGCCAAAACGGTGAATCTCGCGCTCACGCTCAGGCCGGATACCAAAAGATTGTATCTTGTCCTCGGAACGACCGAACAGGAAGTCGCCGCGGCGGGGGAATTGAGGCGGCTTGAGCCCTCCTGGGCGGGCCGCGCAGAATTCACCTACCTGAACGACCTTTCCCACGCGGACATCCTCGCCCGCGTGGCGGACGCGGAAAGCGATTCGGCGGTCATCCTCTTCTGGCTCTTCAAGGACGCGGCGGGGGCGGAATTCCGGTCCGCCGCGGTGGCGGGGGAACTCGCGAGGGTCTCGCCCGTCCCGGTCTACGGGATAGAGGAACAATACCTGGGGACCGGGATCGCGGGAGGTTACCTGTGGAGCATGACGAACTACGGCAGGAACGCCGCGATCTGCGCGCTGGAAATACTGCATGCCCCGGCTTACCGGATACCGAGGTACCGGCGGATCGACGTGGGCGGGTACGGGATCGACTGGAACGCCCTGAAGCGCTGGTCGATCAATCCCTCGCTGATTCCCGCCGAGTCCGTGGTCATCAACCATCGGCATAATTTCCTCGAGGTATACGGGGTATACGTCCTGCTCTTCGCCCTGCTCGCCCTCGGCAATATCGGCTTTGCCTCGGCTTTCGTGCTCTATCGCGCCTCGAAGATCCAAATCGAGCGGGAGCTCGAGGTCATGAGCCTCAGGCTTTCCCTCGCGCTCAAGGAAGGCGCGGAGCTGAACCGCCGGCTCGACTCGCGGGCCCTCCGCGACCCGCTCACGGGGCTTTTCACCCGGAAACACGCGGACGACCGGATCGTGGACGAATACGACCGTTACAGGAAGACCGGCGCGGAATTCTCCCTCATCCAGGTGGACGTGGATTCCTTTACCACCGTCAACGAGCGCTTCGGCCGGGAGACCGGGAACATACTCCTCTCGCGGATCGCCGGGGAGCTCATCAAATTGGTCCGCCTCTACGACCTGCTCGCCCGCTGGAGCGGCGAGGAGTTCATGATCCTCCTGCCCGACACCGACGAGGATACCGCCGCGGCCTTCGCCGAGCGCATCCGCAAGGCCGTGTCCGGGGCGGTGTACTTCGAGAAGGAACACAAGCTCGTCGTTACCATTTCCTGCGGGGTGGCGGCGAGCCGCGACGCCGCGACGGTCGCGGACCTCATACGGCACGCGGAAAACGCCCTGGGCGACGCCCAGTCGCGGGGCCGGAACAGGGTAGTGCGCCATACGGCGGTGAAGGGAACCTGACGGGCCCTAACGGATCGCGCGGTTTTTCTTGCGAAGCCGCTTTTTCTCGACGGGTCCGATGGCGGGCTTTTTCGCCCGCTTGTCCTGAAGGAGGACCATCGCGACGAGGGACGAAACGAGACAGGTGGCGACGATGGCGACGAGGGCGCTGTGCCCGGGCCAGCTCGAGGTGGGCAGGGTCACGTTCATGCCGAAGAAGCTCGTGATCATGGTGGGAATCATGAGCACCAGGGATATGACGGTCAGCCGCTTCATCACGATGCTCAGGTTGTTCGAGATGACGGAAGCGAAGGCGTCCATCATCCCCGAAAGGATGTTGCTGTATATATCGGCCATCTCGATTGCCTGGCGGTTGTCCGTCGCCACGTCTTCCATCCACTCGCGGTCTTCCTCGTCGAGCTGAATAAGCCGGGTTTTCATCAGCTTCTCGAACAGCAGCTGGTTGCTCTTGAGGGACGTGGTGAAGTAGACCAGGGACTTTTCGAGGTTGAGGAGCTGGATGAGCTCGTTGTTCCGCACGGATTTCTGGAGCTCGAGCTCG
Organism: Spirochaetales bacterium; assembly: GCA_003245785.1. GTDB lineage: Bacteria > Spirochaetota > Spirochaetia > Treponematales > Treponemataceae > Teretinema. The sequence goes on from QKCE01000213.1 coordinate 4,138, forward strand.
ATCGTCCCGGACCGGCGGTTGATTTCCTTGAGATAGCGCAGGTAGATCAGGTCCGCCCGGGCGAGAACCCGGACCACGAAGGCGGGCAGGTCGCCGAGGGAGAGCCCGCGGACCCGGTTGTTGGTCAGGTCGTGGAGCACCTCGCAGTCCGCCCAGCAGATGGTGACCACGAAATCGGGAAAGAGCAGGATGCCCAGGGGTATCGTGAAGTAACTCACCTCGTTGGCCGCGAGGAAGATCGGCAGGCGGACGATGATGAGGGTGTACTCGTCTTCCCGGTCGATGCGCGACAGTTCGTCCGGGTCGAGGATATCCATGATGATCTCGGTGTCGACGCCGTACTCCGACTCGAGCTCCCGTATGTCGTCCCGGGTGACGTTGCGCGCGTCGACCCACACGCGGCCCTCGCCGCGCGCGCCTTCGATAAATTTGCGGTTTTCCTGTTTCCAGACGGTGATCAAGGTTAAGTTCCTCCAAGGGCCATGCGTGGGGTCTTCCCCGGGGAACTCGTGAGGGCGCCGGGAGGCGCGTTAGGCGGGCGTTCCGGGGAGGCTTCGGGTCAGCGAACGAGACTGGTAGCTACTACTGCCAGGGTCCGTATCCATGAATACTGCCTCCTCGAAATGTAGATGATACGATGATAATAACACGCCGGCGGCGCGGTATGCAAGCGAGGCCCGGTATTTTCCTTAACCGCCCCGTCCGCCTCCGTCAGTCGGCTTTAAAGTGGAACAGGAGGAGGCTGATGTCGTCGTGCTGGGGAACGTCGCCCTTGAACGAGAAGAAACGCTCGAGGACGCGGACCTTCGCGCGGACGAGATCGTCCCCGGCCCCGACGGCGTCCCCGATTATCGAGCCGAGCTCGCCGATGGGGAATGGCGCGCCGTCCCTGTTTTCCTGCTCGATCAGCCCGTCGCTGAGGAGGGCGAGGACCGTTCCCGGCGCGATCCTGAGGGTTCGGGGGACGATGTCCGGTTCGTGGACGAGTCCCACGGGCACGTTGTCCGCCTCCGCCGCGACCTGCTGGATCGTCTTCCCTTCCACGGCGTAAAACCAGGAGTGGCCCATGTCGCAGTATTCGAGCTCCCCGGTCCGCTCGTCGAATTTCGCGAAGAAGCCGGTCAGGTATTTTTCCAGGCAAAAGGTATCGATGACGATGCGGTTGAGTCGGGCGACCGTGTCCTCGAGGGGCGAGGCGAAGCCGGCGTTGTACATGAACCCCGAGATTACCGCGGTAATTACCGAGGCGGAAATGCCCTTCCCCGAGATGTCGCAAAGGCAGAAAAACCATTGGCCCGGGCCGTATTCCCGGGTGAAGTAATAGTCCCCCCCTACGCCCTGGGCCATGACCGAGGAGCAGGTAATGGATACCCGCCCGTTACGCTCCGCCGCGTAGGGCGGGACGAGCCGGTTCTGGATGGCCGTGGCGAGGCTGAGTTCCCGGCGATAGTCGTCCATCGCGTGGGTAAGGATGTCCTGGGCGGACACGTGGCCCTGAAAGCGGCCGTCCTGGTCCACCAGTGCGTAATGCCTCTCCGGATCGTCCTCGATTTCGGTCCCGACCCGCTCCCGGGCGGTTTGGATATACTCGTCGTACCGGAATCTCGTGACGGGACGCATTACGTCCGCGGCGGACTGGCGCTGCAGGAGGTCCCGGCCGAAGGGCTTCCCGAGCATCTCCATGAGGTCTTTCGGCACGATGATGCCGAGGACCCGCTCGGAGGGATCGACCACCGCGACGGGATCCCGGTAGGGTTCCCTCAGTTCCGCGAGGATGGCGTGGACCGGCGTGTCGGCGCCCACGTAGGCGAAGGAGCTCGCGATCTTCACGATCCGCTCCCCGGTTACCCGGATCCGCTCGCGCGTCTTGAGGCTCATTCGTCGTCCCCGGCGTCCATGAAGCCCGGCGGGAAGGTTTTCCCGACGGCGACGGCGTTGCGTCCCTCGGAAAACACCACCCCCTCGTTCCAGTACTCCAGGGCGGCGAACATGGCGTTCCCGCCGTCGTACCGGTCGCTCCGGGGGGTGCGCCACGCCACGTAGCTCATGAGGCCCACGAAGTCCTCCCGGTCGAGGTAGGACCTCCGTTTCCGGTTGAAAACGTTCCATTTCTCGATATCCCGGAAACCGGGACCCTGATCCTCCACGATCAGCCGCGCCCGGTTGTCGTCGAAGCGGTACCACACCCTGACTTCCTTGGCGGGATCGCAGCCGTTCCCGTGCTTTATCGCGTTCTTGATGAGCTCGCTTACCTGCTGCTCGAGAAGCAGGCGCTCGTCGTGCTTGGGCTTCGATCGCTGGATAATCAGCAGGGTATAGTAGCGGATGCGGTCGTAATCGCTCGTGAATACCGCGTAGTTCATGTCGTCCTTCGAGAAGAGCCCGTGGCCCCCGTCGATCAGCAGCTCGTCGTTCATCTCCCTTTTCTCCTTTTCCCTATCCCTTCGTTTGGATGAGCGCCTCGTCCAGGTTCCGCGAAATCGGGAGGACGGCGTTCATCCTGCTGAGCCGCAGGAGTTTCTCCGCCATTCCGCGCACGTTGCAGAGCCGGAAGGGAATGCCCTTTTCCCGCGAGTCCGCCAGGATCTGCATGAGTACGCCGACGCCGCTGGAGTCGAGATAGCCGACCCTCCCGAGGTCGACGACCCAGGCCGCGGGTTTTTCCCGGGCCGCGTGGGTCAGCCAGGCCCGATGGAGCTCGGGGGCGGAATACAGGTCCACGTCGCCTTCCACCGAGACGACGCACACGCCGTCCGTCATTCTGGTCACGGTTTCCATAAGTTCGCTCCTTGTCGTTTCCGTTTAGCCGATTTTATGCACGTGAAGGGTACGGTCGTCGGTATTGGTCTCGCCGTGGGCGGCCTCCGCGACCGAGTCGAGAATTTTCGCGGCGAGGTCCTTCGCCGAGAGGAAGTAATGCCGGGAAATCAGCTCCGCGACGGCGGAGTGGCCCACGAAGTCCCCTCCCTTTTTCCGGGCGTCCGTAAGCCCGTCCGTGCAGGCGCAAAGGATGTCCCCCGTCTCGACCGCCGCGGCGAAGGAGACGATGCCGCTTTCGGCGGAAATTCCCGCCGCCGCGCCGAAGGAGTGGGTCGAGGTTTTCATTTCCGCGTGGCGGAAGTGAAAGACCGTCACGCTCCCGCAGCCCGCGACCTCGGCCTTCCGGGCCTTCAGGTCGAGCCGGAAAAGGGCCACCGAGGCGTAGCATTCGGCTTTGCGCCTTACCATGTCGGAGTTGAGCCTGCGGAGCATGCCCTTCGCGTCCAGGGAAGTCTGGGCCAGGATAGCGAACCAGGTATCGAGGTAGACGAGCCCGGACTGCCGCTCCTGGTCGTCGGCGGTCACGTCGCACACGGCGCTGAGGAAGGCCGAGTCCCCCGGACGGTACACGAGGCTCGCGTCGCTGCCCGTCCCCGCCGCCCAGTCGAAGCGCCTGCCGAAATCGGGTATGCCCCCGGCGTCCCGCTCGAGGGACGATTGGGTCCTGAGGAGTGAACGGTGCCGCTCCTCCTGGGCGAGCCTGGCGGCCTTGCGGTTTCGGGACCGGACGTCCTTGAGCGCCGCGGCGAAATAGTCCCGGAGGAGCCGGGCCGCCTCGATATCCGCCTCGCCGAACTTGCCGTCCCTTCGCGCGACCACTATCGCGAGGAGGGCCTGCTTCCTGACCGGAAGGGGAAGCAGCATCCAGGACCGCCACTCCTTCGCGACGAGGGAACCGTCGTTCCGGTTTTCGGCCATGGGCTTTTCCCCGATCAGGCGCTCCCCCCACGCGGCGATGGAAACGCCCTTCGCGAGGATCGAGTCGGTCGCCTGGGAGCCTCCCCCGGGGACGAAGACGCCGGTTTCGTCCCGGGCGAATACGGCGTATTCGTCGTCGCCGGCGAAAAAGCGGAGGGAGTCGGAGACGAGGGCGGCGAAATCCTCTCCCGAGAGGGTGAGGGTTCCCGCGCTTTCCTTTCTGAAATGGGAGGCGGCCTTGAGGGCGCGCTCGGAAGGCTTGTGGGATTTCATACGTAGGGAAAGGATATCCGGGCCGTATGGGGGGAATGTTATCAAGGGGTGAAAATTGCGTTAAATCACTGGAGGCGGGACTCGAGCCAGAGGGAGGACGCGAGGCCCGCCGCGGCGAGGGCCGTCGATAGGGCGATCGAGCCGGGGGAGGGGACGCCGGGGAAGGCGAGGACGAGGGATCCGATCGTGAAGCCGAGGACCGCGAGGGACATTACGCCGTGGAATTTTCCGTAAAGCCAGTTCACGAGGCGGGAAAGAAGGAGTACCGCCGCGAGCACCCCGGCGCCGAGCTGGGCGAGCACCGGGAGGTCCAGGGATCCCGCGGCCTCCAGGAGGGGTTCGTAGAGTCCGAACCAGATGAGGACGAAGGACGCGCTGAAGCCCGGTAGGAGCGATCCTGTACCGATGAGCGCGCCCGAGAGCGCCCAGCGGGCGGAGAGGGCGTCCGGGGAGCCGGGGGCAGCCGCGGCGGCGTTCGCCGCGAGAAGGCGGGAAAAGGCGCCGTCGGGGGCGAAGGGGCCGATTCCGCCGTGCCGGCCGGCATACAGGGCGGCGGCGAGGGCGAGGAGTGGAACCAGGGCGAGGAAAAAGGCGAGGGTTTCGGCGGCGCCGATTCCGTGCCGCTTCGCGTTTCGCCAGATCGAGGGGAGGGTCCCCGCGATGAATCCCGAGAAAAGGTAGACCAGGGGTACGGTCCACTCGGCGAAAAAGAACTTCAGGAGTACCGTGAAACCGGCGAAGCCCGCGGCGATACCGACGCAGAGCGCCCAATGCCGGGTGAGGAAGGAGCGCCACTCCCGCTTCGGGTGGGCGAGCAGGGCCGTGAGCTCCTCGTATATCCCGAAGACGACCGCGAGGGCCGCTCCGGAAATGCCGGGAAGGATGCCTCCCGCGCCGATGAGGATGCCCTCGATAAGCTCGAAGATTCCCCGCCTCATGAGCGGCCCCTACCGGTCGCCCTCTCGGGCGAGGCGTCTCGCGAGCTCCCGGGCGCCTTCCACGATCGCGGCATGCTCTTCCCGGTGGATTCGTTCCGCGAGGCTGTCCGGCGTATCGCCCGGAAGCACGGGAACCTTCCGCTGGAAGAGGATCGTACCCGTGTCGCAGCCCGAATCGACGAGATGCACCGTGCAGCCCGACTCCCCGTCCCCCGAGGAGAGTACCGCTTCGTGCACGTGGTGGCCCCACATGCCCTTTCCCCCGAACTTCGGGAGGAGCGCCGGGTGGATATTCACGATCCGGTTCGCGTATTCGTCGATAAGGGGGCCGCTCAGTATGGTAAGAAACCCCGCGAGGACCAGGGCGTCGGCCCGGGCTTCCCTCGCGAGGGCGAGAACGCGGTCGGAGACGGCCATACGCGCCTCGGGCCTGGCCACGCCCTTGGGGGGTAGGGCGAGGGCCGTGGGGATGCCGGCTTTTTGGGCCCTCTCGAGGGCGAAACAGCCCTCGCGGTCGGCGATCACCAGGGCGATCCCGAAGCGGCCGTCGACGTTTTCGCGCGCGCGGTCGTCCGCCGCCGCGTCGATGAGGGCCTGAAGGTTTGTACCGTTTCCGGAGACGAGGACCGCGAGCCGGATCGGCGCGGGTCCCGGCCCGGAAGCCGAACCCTCGCGGGTCGCGCCTTGGCGGGATTCGTCGATCGAATAAAGCGTCCAGGAATCTTTTTTGGAACCCGAACGGGTGCGGTAAATCGTCATGACCTCGCCGGTCTCGGTCTCCACCGTATAGAAATGCTTGTGGACGTACCGTTCCCCGGAACCCGAGCGGCAGGGGCGCAGGTTCTTGCGGGTGCCCGCGAGGGCAGCCACGGTATAGGTCTTTCCGCGCCAGGAAAAGCGGGCGGGAACGCCGGGTATTCCCCGCGACATGGTCGCCGAGTCGAAGCTCCCGGCCTCGGGCACGATCGGTTCCGACACGAGCCGTTCCCCGGCGCCGGCTTCCGCGGGCCTCCGGGGAAATTCGGCCGCTGTTCCGCCGTCAGTCAAAGACCACGTCCTCGGTGCCGCGCGCCACGGTCCCGATCCGGTGGGCGGGGAATCCCGCGCCGGAAAGGTAGGCGACCGCCGCGTCGGCGTCTTCCGGGGCGACGGCGACGATGAAGCCGATGCCCATGTTGTAGGTATGGTACATGCGGTCGGGGTTCGCGCCCCGGCGCACCAGTTCGCCGAAGATCGGCGGGACGGGCCAGCTGCCCGCCTTCAGGCGGGACACGAGCCGCTCGCCGTTTTCGCCTCCGCCGGTGACGGCGCTGTGCGCCCCCCCGGAAGGGTACATGCGGGGAATGTTCTCGTGAAAGCCGCCGCCGGTGATATGCACCATGCCGTGCACGTCGATCTTTTCGAGAAGCCCGAGTATGGGCTTCACGTAGATTCGGGTCGGCTCGAGGAGGGTTTCGCCGATCGGCTTCCCGTCGAAGGGTTCGGTATAATCGGTAACGAGCTTCCGCACCAGGGAAAAGCCGTTGGAGTGGACGCCCGAGGATTCAAGCCCGACGAGGACGTCGCCCTCGCGGATTTTCGAGCCGTCGACGATTTTCGATTTCTCGACGATGCCGACGGTGAAGCCCGCGATGTCGTATTTGCCCGCGTCGTAGAAACCGGGCATCTCGGCGGTTTCGCCGCCCATGAGCGCGGCCCCGGCCTGGAGGCAGCCCTCGGCCACGCCCTTCACGAGCTCTCCGGCCACGTCCGCCTCGAGCTTCCCGCAGGCGAGGTAGTCGAGGAAGAAAAGGGGCTTCGCGCCGTGGCAGAGCACGTCGTTCACGCACATGGCTACGCAGTCGATGCCGACGGTATCGTATTTCCCGAGCGCGAAGGCGATATCGAGCTTGGTGCCCACGCCGTCGGTGCCGGAAACCATGACCGGCTCCCTGTAGCCCGCGGGAACCTCGAACATCCCGGCGAAGCTGCCGAGGCCGTTCAGGACCCCGGGCACCATGGTGCGTTTCGCGCTCGTCTTGTAGTTGTCGACCGCGCGGTACCCTTCCTCAACGTCAACGCCGGATTGGCGGTAATCTATCATCGTCGTCTCCTGTTATCGCTTTCCAAGTTCACCAATCATCGGCATCGGGTATTCGCCGACGAAGCATCCCTGACAGTAGCCGCAGTTGGTGGCCTCGTCGTTTCCGTTGGTCCTGCGCTCCGACTTCTCGGCCTTGTCGTGGCCGTTCCGGCTCGGCGCGTGGCCGTTCACCTTTCCCGTCGCCTCGAACTCGGCCTGGTCGAGGGCTTCGATCATGCCTTCCATCGAGATGAACGCGAGGGAGTCGGCGCCGATCGCCTGGCGGATCGCCTCGATATCGTGGTTCGCCGAGATCAGCTCCGCCCGGGCGGGGGTGTCGATCCCGAAGTAGCAGGGATATTTGACCGGCGGCGAGGAGATGCGGAAATGCACCTCCCGGGCGCCCGCCTTGCGGATCAGCTGGATCAGGCGGCGGCTCGTGGTGCCCCGGACGATCGAGTCGTCGATGATCACCACGCGCTTGCCCTCGATGTCGCTCTTCACGGCGTTGAGCTTTACGAAGACCATCTGCTCCCGCTCTTCCTGGCTCGGGGCGATGAAGGTCCGGCCGATGTACTTGTTCTTGACGATGCCCATGGCGTAGGGAATGCCCGACGCCCGGGAAAAGCCCAGCGCCGCGCCGAGGCCCGAGTCGGGAACGCCGACCACCACGTCCGCGGCGACGCCCGACTCCCGGGCGAGGACCTCGCCCATCTTCATGCGCGCCTCGAGGACCGGTATCCCGTCGATGACCGAGTCGGGGCGGGCGAAATACACGTACTCGAAGATGCAGGTCTTCTTCGCGGTCTTCTCCCCGAAGTTGAAGGAGAGGACGCCGTCGTCGTTGATGATGACGATCTCGCCGGGCTCGATGTCCCGCACGAGCTCGCCTCCCACGGCGTCGATCGCGCAGGACTCGCTGGCGAGCATCCACCCGTCCTGGACCTTGCCCAGGCAGAGGGGCCGGATGCCGTTCGGGTCCCGCGCGCCGATGAGGGTTTTCTCGGTCATCACCGCGAGGGCGAAGGAGCCCTTGATGAGCTGTATCGTGTCGGTCAGGGCCCGCTCGAGGCCCTTCTTGTAGTTCTTCGCGATGAGCTTGATGATCACCTCGGAATCGCTCGAGGAGGTGAAGGTCGAGCCCGTCTCCTCGAGGAATTCCTTCATCGGGTCGGTGTTAACGAGGCTGCCGTTGTGGGCGATGGCGATCGTGCCGAGCTTCGACTTCACGACGAAGGGCTGGGCGTTCTCGATCGTCGCCTTTCCCGAGGTGGAATAGAGCACGTGGCCGATGGCGACGTGGCCCTCAAGCCCCGAGAGGTTTTCCCGGTTGTAGACGTCCGCGACGAGGCCCATCTTTCGGAAGTGGTCGACCTTCTCGCCGTTGGCGCTCGCGATGCCGGTGCTTTCCTGGCCGCGGTGCTGCAGCGACTGGAGTCCGTAGTAGGCGAGGCGCGAGGCCGAGGCCTCGCGGTCGGTCAGGTAAACCCCGACGATTCCGCAATATTCCTCGGGCTTGTCGCCGTCTTCGCTCTCGATATACTGGTCCATGAACGCTCCCGTCATTTGACGTTACTTGGAAATGCGCTTGAATATCTCGACGTAGGCTTCCTTCACGTTGCCGAGATCCCGGCGGAAGCGGTCCTTGTCGAGTTTTTCGCCGGTCTTCGCGTCCCAGAACCGGCAGGTGTCCGGGGAAATCTCGTCGGCCAGGATGATCTTGCCGTCCGAGGTTTTGCCGAACTCGAGCTTGAAGTCGATGAGGCGGATGCCGCGGTCGGCGAAGAAGGCGGAAAGGGCCTTGTTGATCTTCGCGGTGATCTTGTAGATCGTCTTGAGGTCCTTCCAGGTCGCCGCGCCGATCGCGACGGCGTGATAGTCGTTGATGAGGGGATCGCCGAGGGCGTCGTCCTTGTAGGAAATCTCGAAGACCGTGGTCTTGAGCTCGCTGCCCTCCGCTACGCCCAGGCGCTTGGAGAAGCTGCCCGCGGCGACGTTGCGCACGATCACTTCCAGGGGAACGATGCTCACTTTCCTGCAGAGCATCTCGCGGTCGGAAATCTTCGCGACGAAATGGCTCTTCACGCCCTGGCTCTTGAGGAGCTCGAAGAGGCCCGAGGCGATGGCGTTGTTGAGCTCGCCTTTCGACTCGATCTGTCCCTTTTTCTCGCCGTTGAACGCCGTGGCGTCGTCCTTGTAGTCGATGATTACGAGTTCCGGGTCGTTGGTCGCGAATATCTTTTTCGCCTTTCCCTCGTACAGCTGCCCGCCCTTGACGATGCCTTTCGCGATCTCGTCCGCTTTCTTGCTCATAAATCAATCCCCCTGCCGCCCTCTGCGGCTATGTCTTGCTTGAGTTTGTCCCGGAATGCGATGAGTTTTTTCTTGAGTTCTGGATACTTGATGGAAAGGATCTGGCAGGCGAGATAGCCCGCGTTCGCGGCGTTGTCCAGGCCGACGGTGGCGACCGGGATTTGCTTGGGCATCTGCACGACGGAAAGGAGGGCGTCGAGGCCGCCGACCTTGCCCCCGTCCAGGGGCACGCCTACGACGGGAAGGGTGGTCATGGAGGCGATGACCCCGGGGAGGTGGGCGGCGAGTCCCGCCCCGGCGATAATCACCTCGGTGCCCTCGGCTTCTGCCTTGGCCACCGTTTCGGCGAGGAGCTCACCGGCCCGGTGGGCGGATATTATATATGAAGAATAGTCGACCCCGAACTCCCGGAGCACGGCTGCGGCTTTCTTCATGACCTCTGTATCTGATTTTGAACCGAAAAAGATGGTGACTTTCATACGTGAACCTAGCATGAAAGCCGTCGCGTTTTCAAGAGAGCCGGGGGTACCAAGGGCGAAGCATTCGATTTTTCCCGAAATTTCCCGCGGATTCGTAAATTGCGCCAAAAAAGGATATAGTGTGATATAACGGAAAAAGGAGAGTTAACTTATGGAAACAAACCGTTCATTGCCGATGATACTCGCGGCTTTCGCGCTTTTCGCCGTTTCCTGCCAGGGAAAGGCCACCTCGCCCTCGAGCCCGGCGCCAATGGGAGAGGCCGCGACGGAAGCCGCCTCGCCCGCGGCGAGCGCGAAGGTAGCGTACCTTGAGGGGACCGTCACCCAGGACGGCAAGGCACTCTCCATCGGCGACGCGATCTTCGACGGCGCCCTTCTCCAGACCGACGCCGACGGGCTCGCGGAGATCGTGTTCGACGAGAAGAACGCGATCCGCATAAGTCCCTCCGCGTCCCTTCGGGTTCAGTTTTCGACCCTCCAAAAATCCATGAATATCGAGCGCGGCACCGTCACCGCGGTCCTCCGGAAGCTCGACAAGCTTTCGGGCGGCAAGATGGACATAACGACCCCCTCCCTCGTCGCGGGCGTGCGGGGCACCAGTTTTTGCGTATGGGTAATGGGAGCCAGGGAGGAAACCTACTTCTGTACCTGCAACGGCCGGATCGAGTTCACCCCCGGCGGTACCGAAAAATCGATTATCGAGGAAGCGAACCATCACGAGGCCCTGGTATTCTCCGGTACCGGCGCCGGGGTTACGACGTCCCCCGCCACGGCCGAAATGAACGCCCGGCACGGCGACGCGGACCTCGAGTCCCTCGCGGCCCGGATCGGCGAGAAGATGGACTGGACCCACGTCGAAAACTGAAGGCTGAAGGCGGCACCATATGTCCACGGCCCTGCTCTTCCTGGTGGCGGTAACGCCGCCCGCGCTCTACCTTTTGTACCTCATGGAAGCGGACCGGAGGGAGCCCGAGCCCCTTCACATGGTGCTCCTTACCCTCGCCCTCGGTATATTTTCGACGGTTCCCTCCGTCATCGCCGAAGCGCTCCTCGCCCGGACCGCGGTATTCTCCGTCGGCGCCCTATCGGGACCCCTCGGCGTCTCCTTCCTCCAGGTCGCCCCGGTCGAGGAATTCGCCAAGCTCGCGGTGGTTCTCCTTTTCGTGTGGAAAAACCGGAACTTCAACGAGGAAAACGACGGAATCGTCTACGTGACCCTGAGCGCGATAGGCTTCGCGCTTTTCGAGAACGTGCTCTACGTATTCCGGTTCGGCTTCGGGACCGGGATCGCCCGGGCCCTCACCTCCATACCCCTTCACACCTTCACCGGCGTGATCATGGGGTATTTCGTGGGGAAAGCCCGCTTCGCGGCCAACCGGCCGAAAGCCGCGTTCCTGGTCGCGGCCGGCTTCGTCTGGGCCTGGTTCATCCACGGCGCCTATGACGCCTTCGCGATGTCCCGAATCGGCGCCCTGCCGATCGTCGCGCTGGTCGTCGCCCTTTGCGCGGCGGGCGGCCGGGTCGTCCGGGCCGGGACCAGGGCGTCCCGGGCGAGGTGGGACTCGCCGGAGCGCGCCGTCCCGATGCGGCTCGACGTTCCCGAAGCCCCGGTCGACCGGATCGCGCGCAAGTACGGCGCCCATCGCCTTGGCATGGACGATGAGGGGCGCCGTTTTCTCGAGCGGGAGCGGAAAACCTGGAAGGCCGTCGCCGCCCGGATCTTGTTCGTCCTTGCCGTCGCGGCCCTCCTCGCCGGAATCGCCCTCTATCGCGTCTCCGCGGGACTTGCCGGCGCGTCTCCCGAAACCGGCGCGGCCTTCCTGGCGTTTTTTGCCTTCCTGGCCCTGATTCCCGGAACCCTGGGCGTCATGCTCGAGGCGTCCTACCGCCGTCGAGCCGCGAACCGGCATTACTTTCAATGATTTTTATTCCGACAAATTGTTAAAAAGTGTCAATTGCTTGACAGCGGGGCGAATGCCCCGGATAATGCCTCAACAGCGTTGCTGGTAAAAACTGCAGCTCCGGCAGTATCGTTAAAGTAAAAAAAGTATTGCCGTTCCTGCAGCGTTCATTATCGATAAAGTGAATGAGGAAAGGTTATGACGATCATTTACACGTTGATCGGATCGGTGTGCGCCCTGGTGTTCGCGCTGATTCTCGCCCGTTACGTCCTCGCGCAGGATTCCGGAACCGACAAGATGAAGGAAATCTCCGAGGCGGTGCAGCACGGCGCCCGGGCTTATCTCTCCCAGCAATACAAGGTCGTAGGGCTGATTTTCGTCGGGCTATTCGTGCTCCTCGCGATTCTCGCCTACGGCTTCCGGCTCATCTCCGGTTTCGTTCCCTTCGCCTTCATAACCGGCGGCTTCTTCTCCGGTCTCGCGGGCTTCATCGGCATGACCCTCGCGACCAAGGCGAACGCGAAAACCTCTTGGGCCGCCCGCAAGAGCCTGAACTCCGGGCTCCGCGTGGCCTTTTCCACCGGTACCGTCATGGGCATGACCGTCGTGGGGCTCGGCCTCCTCGACCTGACCCTCTGGTACGGACTGCTCAAGCTCGTCTTCCGCCTCGACGACGCGGACATTCCCCCCATCATGATCACCTTCGGCATGGGCGCCTCCACCATGGCCCTGTTCGCCCGCGTGGGCGGCGGCATCTTCACCAAGGCGGCGGACGTCGGGGCGGACCTCGTCGGCAAGGTAGAGGCCGGCATTCCCGAGGACGATCCCCGCAACCCCGCGGTCATCGCGGATAACGTGGGCGACAACGTGGGCGACGTGGCCGGCATGGGCGCGGACCTCTACGAGAGCTACGTGGGCTCCATCGTCGCCACCATGGCCCTCGGCGTCGCCGCGGCCCAAAACTCCGCCCGGGGCCTCCAGCCCATCACCATGATCCAGATCCCCCTGGCCGTCGCGACCATCGGCGTGCTCCTCTCCATCGCCGGAACCTTCCTCGTCCAGGCGAAGGAAGACGCCACCCAGAGCGTGCTCCTCGCGGCGCTCCGAAAGGG
>QKCE01000158.1 GCA_003245785.1 Spirochaetales bacterium
AGGTGTACCCGCCCCGGTGCTCCGCCAGGGGCTCGCCGTTCAGGAAGACCCTGGCCCTGGCCATGGCCCCCTCGAAGGTAAGCCAGCCCCGCTTGCCCCGCAGGGACGGGTCGGGGGTGAACGCCTTGCGGTAGCGGCTCTCGAACTGGTAGAGCTTTTCGGAAAAATCGTTGTAGGGCAGCTCGACGTTCGTATGGGGAAGCCGTACCCCGACCCAGGGCGCCCCTTCCTCCGCGCGGCTATATTCCCAACCGTCGTTCCAATCATAATGAAGCCTCATTCGGTCCTCCTCAACAGGCCGTCGAACACGATATCCAGTATCTGGCAAAGCGCGTCCTCGTAAGATAAATTGTTTTGCGCAAGGAATTTATCGTTAAGCATGGTTTCCATCGTCGAGTAAAGGAGTTCCTTCAGCACCGCCGCGTTCACGGGCGCGAAGCGGCCCTCGGCGACCCCGGCTTCCACCAGGTCCAGGGTTATCTCCCAGTCGCTGTCGAGATGGTTCCGTATGTTTTCGTATTGGTCGGGGAAATAGCGCCGGATCTCGTGCACCTTCCGGTAGTCGATCCGCACCCCGAAACTGGGCATGAGGGCGAGGATCCGGCGGAATTTTTGCGCCGTGTCGAGGCTTCCGTCCGCGAGGATGGCCTTCTCCTGTTCCTTTATGCTCGCGAAGGTCTTTTCCACGAGGAGCTCCACGATCCGTTCCTTGCCGGACACCAGCTCGTAAAGGGTTCGCTTGCTCATTCCGAGCCGGGAGGCGAGCTCGTCCATCGTGAAATGCAGCCCCTTCTCGTCGAACACCTCGATAGCCGCCTCGAGGATTCTCGTAACGTCCTGGTTCACGGTACCTCCGAAAACTCAACAGGTTTTGAGAGTTTTCGCCCTCAGATTAGTCTTACCGGGGGCGAGCTGTCAACCGAAACCTCCGAACTTGACAGTCCCGGGAAACCGGGTTTAGCATGAGCTTGAAAACTCGAAAAACTCGACGGGTTTTCTCAAGGAGCCCTTGAGTGAAAGACGAGCGCGTCCAGGAAGCCATACCCACGTGGAAAATCGTCGTATTCTCCCTCGGGGGCATCGGCAACGCCATAATCGGCTCGCTCATGGGCCTGCTGACCTACTTCTACGTTCCCCCGGAAACAGCCCAGGCGGCCTTTCCCGCCTTCATCACCACGAAAACCTTCCTGGGCCTCACCTTCGTGGGACTCTCCGGCTTTATCGGAAACCTGCTCTTCCTCCTCCTCGGTCCCCTGGTCGCGAACTGGAGCGACCGGAGCCGCTCGCGCATGGGCCGGCGCAAGGCGTTCATGCTCGTCGCCTTTCTCCCCCTGGCGGCGTTCACTTACCTCCTTTTCGCTCCCCCGGTCGCGGGGGTCAGCGCGGCGAACGCGGCTTGGCTAATCGCCGTGATCGTTTTCCTCAATATTTCCCGGGCCCTGTATAACGTGAGCGGCGCCCTGGTCCCCGAGTTCGGGGTAAACAGCGGCATCATCATGAAGTTCGGCACCTACGGCGCGATCACCTGGCTGGTGGGCTACGTCATGGGCTCCCAGCTCATCTTCCTCGTGAAAGACCTGTTGATGCGGGGGGGCATGAGCCCAGTGGACGCCTTCCGCCTCACCGTGGGAGCCCTTATCGCCCTCTCGACGGTCCTTCTCGCCCTGCAGGTATTCGTGGTGGACGAAAAACGCTACGGCTCCGGGAAAGCCTCGGCGATCGCCCTGCTACCGGCCCTGAAGAAAGCCCTGGGAAACCGGAACTTCGTGCTTTTCACCCTGATCCAGCAGGTATATTTCTGGGGCGACGGCTTCTTCCAGGGCGGCCTGGTCTACTTCGTCACGGTCCTTTTCGGCCTCCCCGAATCCATGATGCTCGCCTTCGGCGGCACCATCGTCCTCCTTTCCCTCGTGCTCTACCCGATAGTAGGGTCCGTCGCCTCGAAGGTCGGGAAGAAAAAGCTCTTCCTCGCGGCCCTGGCGGTCATGACCGTCGTCATGGTCCTCTTCGCCTTCGCGGGGATCATCCCGCTACCCCGCATCGTCCTCGCCTGGATCATCGTGGCCCTTACCGCGGCCCCCTCGGCGGTCACTGGAATAATTCCCGGGGCCATGACGAACGAGATCGTACGGGAAGACTGCCTCCGGACCGGGCAACCCAACGAAGCCTCCTTCGGAGCCGCCGCCGGGATACTCACCGCCATTCCCTCGGGTTTCGTGGGCCTCGTCATGCCCTCGATCCTGCTCCTCGGCAAAGGCGCCGCGAACCCCGCCGGCATACGGCTCGTCGCCCTCGCGGGCGCCGCCTGCATGGCCCTCGCCTTCGTCGCCCTCGCGGCGTTCTACCGGGAAAAAAAGCTCTTGGCCTCCCTCGCGTCCTACGGTTACGAATAAGAGCGGGCGGGAGGTCTTCCAGAGGGCCCCGCCCGCCCGCCTGCCCGAACAGCGCGCCTTGACAGCCCCCATCCTATCGCCTATCGTTAAATATCGAGAGGATCCTCCGAATTGTCCGATCAGACCCAAAACCTCGACTCGCTTCGGGACGAAATAACGAACCTCAAGGAATACAAGGAAAGGCTCAGGCTTTTCGAGGAAACGACCTTCGAGGCCATTACCGTATACGACGAAAACCTCCGCTGCGTTGACACCAACGGCATGACCACGACCCTGTTCCGATACTCCAGGGAAGAGGTTCTCGGCATGTCGGGCCTGGATTTCTTCGACCCGGATTACCGCGAAACCGCCCGCGACAGCGTGCGCCGTAAAAACCGCGAACCCTACGAGGCCCGAATGCGCCGGAAGGACGGCACCACGTTCCTCGCCATCATCCAGGGCACCTCGATCAGCGTGAACGGGCGGAACCTCCGGGTTTCCACCTGCCGGGACATAACGGAACTGAACGAGGTCCGGGAAGAGGCGCGGCAAAAGGCGGACGAGTTCCAGACCATCTTCGAGACGAGCCCCGTGGGAATCTTCCTTACCAACGAGAGCCGGGTAATCATCAAGGCGAACCTCGCGGCGGCCCGGATCTTCGGATACGGCGAGCCCGGGGACCTCGTCGGGCAGGACATACGGATCATCCACCTTTCCGACGAAAGCTACGTCAAATTCGGCGAGTTCTACCGGGGCGCCCTGATAAACCGCGAACCCCTCAAGTTCGACTATCGCTTCCGGAAACGGGACGGGGAGCCCGTGTGGGTGAACGTCTCGGGGGCCGTCGTGGACCATTCGGACCCCCCGGACCTCCGAAAGGGCGTAATCTGGTGCTGCGACGACATATCGGCCCGCAAGGCCGCCGAGGAAGAATTGATACGCCTCTCCCGAACCGATCCCCTTACCGGGGTCCTAAACCGCGGGTACTTCATCGAGCTCGGCGAATGGGAGCTTAAATCCCTGCATCGCCACGAACGCTCCCTCTCCCTCCTCATGCTCGACATAGACAACTTCAAGCAAATCAACGACACCTACGGCCACGCGGTCGGCGACGAGGCGCTCCGGTTCTTCGCGACCCACTGCCTCGCCAACATCCGCGATACCGACCTTTTGGGCCGGCTCGGGGGCGAGGAATTCGCGATCCTCCTCCTTGAATGCGAAATCGACACGGCCTACCGCACCGCCGAAACGATCCGTACCCGCCTCAAGGAACTGAGCGCCGCCAAGGAAGGAATCCCGACCATGACGGTAAGCATCGGCCTCGTAAAGGCGGGGAAGGAAACCCTCGAGGCGGCCTTGGGCCGGGCGGACGAACTCCTTTACCGGGCAAAGAACCTCGGGAAAGACCGAACCTGTTATTGAGGCCGAGGCAGGAAGTCCCGCGCGGGGCGGGAGTCGCGCTTCGGAGCCCCCTCATGCGAAAGTCGGCGTAGGGTCGCGATCCGGCGGGGACATTCATCTATTGATGCATTCCGAAAATGGATTTACCATAGTAATTGATTGGTTCGGATTCTTTCTGTGAGGAGGTAGGCGTGTTCCTCTCGCAAGAAAAAACGTTGCTAACCCAATACATAGTCAAGGAAATCTACGCGAAACCCTTCGATGAACGCCTCTTGCTCGATATAGCCCCCCTCGTTTGCCGGTGCATGGACGCCCAATATTTCTCGTTTAGCCTGACGGACGCCGGGTCGGGGAACAGGCCCGTATTCATATCCAACAACCCCGCGGATTTCATACCGGTATACTTATCCGTGGCGGATAAAGACTTTCTGGCGGCAAAGTTGGTCGCGACCGGGCAGGAGTACGTATTGCGCAGGAATCCCGAGCTTTACGCCCCCGAAAACGGGGCTTTCGTGCAGGCGGTGCAATCTTCCAGGCCCATTTCGGACGTCGTATACGTACCGATTAAAAAGGACGGCGAAATTCGGGGCCAATACGCGATCGCGAAAGCCGGCACATGGGACTGCATCCTGAAGGATTCCGATCTGGAGCTTTTCCGATTTCTCGTCGCCTTCATAAACGACGCCTACTTCAAGTCTTTTGTCCCCGAACCGGAATCGGATGATATCGCGTACCTGGACGCGAACGGCCGCATCGTCGCCGCGGGGAATGGCGTTCAGTCCCTCCTGGAAGAACTGCTCGGTCACGGTC
>QKCE01000129.1 GCA_003245785.1 Spirochaetales bacterium
GATCGTGGGGCTCGACCTGAAGGAAGACGTCATCGCGAACTGCTCGGCCCTCGCGGGACGCTACGGCTACCAAGGGCTTTCCTTCGCCGTGGGCGACATCGCGGGCTACCGCGGGCTCGAGAGGGCCGACCTGGTCATGACCCTCCACGCCTGCGATACGGCGACCGACGCAGCCCTGGACCAGGCGGTGCGCTGGAACGCCGCGGCGATCCTCTCGGTGCCCTGCTGCCAGCACGAGCTGAACGCCCAGCTCGGAACCGGCCGCGCCGAGGGCGCCGGTGCCTACCCGGGCCGCGCGCTCCTCGAGAGCGCGTTCCGCCACGGGATAGTACGGGAACGCATGGCGGCCCTCCTCACGGATTCCTTCCGCGCGGAACTCCTCGAGGCCGCGGGCTACCGCGTGCAGCTCCTGGAGTTCATCGACATGAGCCATACCCCGAAAAACCTCCTGATCCGCGCGGTCCTCCGCGAAGGCAGGGAGAAGGCGCCCGGGACGGGGGTCGGGTCCCGCGGCGAATCGCGCGGCACCGCACCCGAACTCGTCCTCCCGGCGCGCTATACGGCCCTGAGGGATACCCTCGGCGCGGATCCCGCGCTGGAACGTTTCCTCTCGGCGGATCGAAAGGAGACAACCTGATGGCACGCGTATTGGTCGCCATGTCCGGCGGCGTGGACAGCTCCGTCGCCGCGAAACTCCTCCTCGACGCGGGTCACGAGGTCGCGGGAGTCACCTTGAAGCTCTTTTCCGGCGACGATATCGACGCGGAGAACGCCACGCGCACCTGCTGCGCCCTTTCCGACGTGGAAGACGCGCGCCGGGTCGCCTACAAGCTCGGCATCGAGCACTTCGTGTTCAATTTCCGCGAGCTCTTCGCCGAGAAGGTCATGAACCGCTTCGTCGCCTCGTACCTCGCGGGGGAAACCCCGAACCCCTGCATCGACTGCAACCGCTTCATAAAGTTCGACAAGCTCATCGAGCGGGCCCTCCTTTTGGGCTACGACTACATGGCCACGGGCCATTACTCCCGGGTCGAGCGGGACGGAGAGACCGGGCGTTACCTCCTCAAGCGGGGGCTGGACCATACGAAAGACCAAAGCTACGTGCTATACGCCATGACCCAGGAACAGCTCGCCCACACCCTTTTCCCCCTGGGAGGGCTCGACAAGGTGGAGGTTAGGCGAATCGCCGAGGAGGCGGGCCTCGTGAACGCCCGCAAGCCCGACAGCCAGGACATATGCTTCGTGCCCGACGGGAATTACCCGGCCTTCATCGATCGCGCCGCGCCGGGACGGGTCAGGGAAGGGGACTTCGTCGACGTCGACGGAAAGCCGATCGGCGCCCACCGGGGCATCACGCGCTACACCATCGGGCAGAGGCGGGGCATCGCCGTGGCCTTCGGGAAGCCCATGTACGTGGTCGCGAAAAACGCGGAGGACAACACCGTGACCCTCGGCGAGGACGCCGATCTTCGGGCGAGCTCCCTCGAGGCCGACGAGTTTAACCTGATTGCCTTCGAATCTTTGGGCGAACCCATACATATCCGCGCGAAGATACGTTATAATCAAACCGAACAGGACGCCACGCTCGTCCCGGAAGGGAACGGGAAATACCGCGTCACGTTCGCCCGTCCACAGCGCGCAATCGCGCCGGGGCAGGCGGTCGTATGCTATCTCGGCGATACGGTCGTCGGAGGCGGTACCATTCGCGCACAGCGGGACGATTAGGAGGAAAGTACGTGATCAGTGACCAGGACATCATCGGAAGGGTTTTATACGAGGACGCGGACCACAAGTTCATTTGGCTCGGCTCGGAACGGAAATACAAGAAGGGGCTCGTGCAGACCATGCAGTACCTCATCATCGACCGGGGACGGGGAATCCTCCTCGATCCGGGCGGGGTGCACCTGTTCTCCCGCGTGGTGGCGTCCCTCAGCCGGTATATATCGATCGACAACATCGACTACATATTCTTCTCGCACCAGGATCCCGACGTGTCCTCGGGCATCGCGCTCTGGCTGGGCGTGACGAAGGCCAAGGTCTATATTTCCAAGCTCTGGACCCGGTTCATCCCCCACTTCGGCATCGTCGACACGAACCGGGTGATCGGTATCGAGGACCGGGGCGGGAGCCTGACCCTGCCCTCGGGGACGGAGCTGAAGTTCGTGCCCTCCCATTTCATGCACTCCCCGGGCCAGTTCGGCGCCTGGGACCCCCGCTCGCGGATCCTCTTCACCGGGGACATCGGCGCGGCGGTGTTCCACGAGTCCGACGAGACCGTGTTCGTGGACGACTTCGAGCAGCATATACCGCTCATCGTGGGCTTCCACTCGCGCTACATCGCCAACAACGCCGTTGCGCGGAAATGGTGCGGCATGGTCGAAAAGCTCAATCCCGACATGATCGCGCCCCAGCACGGCGCGGTGTACCGGGGCAAGACCGTGAAGCAATTCCTCGACTGGCTTTCGAATCTCCGCTGCGGGACCGATATCGTGGACGCCATCTTCGGCTCGTAAGGGGGCGTCATGAGCGACGAACTTAATACCGGCATCGACTGCGCCGCCTGTTCCGACAATTACGGCGACGCGATCTCGAAGTTTTCCTCGGGGTACACGAAAAGCGTCATACTCGACTCGGTAACCGTGCACTCCCTCGAGATCCTGGACGACTCGATCGACCGGGTAAAGCAGGGCCTCAACACGATCGTGAGCGCCTTCGAGGAAATGAGGGCCACCAGCGAGAGCACCGCCGGCAACACGAGGCTCATCGACGGGATGATGGCGGAGATCCTCGCGAAAAACGGCTCCATGAATTCGGGGATTGCCCAGCGGATGGGGGAGATCGAGAGCGCGGCCCAGAACGCGAAGTCGATCGCCTCCCTCTTCGAGGACCTGAAGGCGAAATCCGACCAGGTATCGGGCATAACCGGCTCCATCCAGGACGTTTCGGACCGGACGGGCATCCTCGCGATCAACGCGTCCATCGAGGCGGCCCGGGCGGGCACCGTAGGCAGGGGGTTCCGGATCATCGCGAACGAAGTCCGCAACCTCGCCATCCAGACGGGAGACTTCGCGAAACAGATCGAGACCAATATCGGGGAATTCCAGACTTCGGTGGACTCGATCAACCGCCAGATGGCGTCCTTCCTCGACCTATTTTCCCGGTTCAAGTCCTCTTTTTCCGAGATTCTCGAGACTTTCAGCGAAAACGCCGTAAGCATCGACAACGCGGGTCAGTCCCTCGCCCAGATAACGGGTTCGATCCGGGAAGAGGCGCAGGCCCTGAACGAGGGGCTCGTGTCCCTGGAACGGGTGAACGACTCCATGAGCGATACCCACGCGGTTCTTGGCGTGATCACTAAGAGCCACGAGGAGCTCGAGCAGCTCTTCGCCAAGGGAAGCGATTAGCCGTCCCGAACGCAAGGCCGGCGAGCCGAGAGGCCGCCGTTCCGTCCCTTCGGACGGTCCGGACCCTTCCCGCGGCGGGCGGCGGCGCCTTTCGTTCGGGAAGGCGGCCCGTTTCGGGAAAGGGCATCTTTCTAACCCGCGCGAAATAGGATATAGTTAACCCCATGAAACTCGACGTCGGCATCATCGCGATGGATCTCGATGACACCCTCCTGCGCCACGACCTGACCATCTCCGACCGTACCGTGAATACCCTCCGGGATGCCGCGGCGCGGGGAATCAAGATCATGCTCGCCTCGGGGCGGGCGCCGAACGCCATGTTCCCCTACGCGGAACGCATCGGCATAGACAAGGTTCCAAGCTTCATCATCTGCAACAACGGGGCCCAGATTCTCGCTTCCGATACCCGGAAAACCGTCAAGGAAACCTTCCTGCCCACGGACGTCGCCCTCGAGGCCTTCCGCCTGACCGAGGCCGCGGGGCTTTCCTGCCACGTATACGAGGACGCGATCATCCACGTGTCCCGGGAAACCGAATTCTCCGAGCGGGACTGGAAGCTTTCGGGCCTCAAGCCAATCGTCCCGGCGGATTACGAGGCCCTGCTCAAGCGCGGGGTATACAAGCTCGTGATTCCCGGGGACCCGGAATTCATCGTGCCGGTGGAGTCCGAGTTCAAGGTGGAATTCGCCGGCCGGGCCACGGTCTTCGTGAGCAAGCCCTATTTTCTGGAAGTGTTGCCCTTCGAGAGCGGAAAGGGGGAGGCCTTGAGGGAAATCGCCGAGTCGATGCTCGGCATTCCCCGGGAACGTGTCATGGCCTTCGGCGACAGCATGAACGACGAGTCCATGATCCGCTACGCGGGCCAGAGCGTGGCGATGAAGAACAGCCGCGAGGAAATCCTCGACCTGGGGCGCCACGTGACGGACCTGACGAACGACGAGGACGGAATCGCGGACTTTATCGAAAAATACGTGCTGTAGGCGGCGCCGGAAAACCCGGGCCGCCCCGTGGCGTCCTCCGACGCCCTAACGTCACTCGACGCCGAGCACGTCCTTGATGGCGCCCTTCAGCTGGGCCTTGGGCAGGGCGCCCTGGGCCATCTGAGGCTGGCCTTCCATCGGAACGAAAAGGAGGCTCGGGATGCTCTGGATGCCGAAGGCCCCGGCGAGCTCCTGTTCCTTTTCCGTGTCTACCTTGTACACGTGCATCTTTCCCTTGTATTCCTCGCTCAATTCCTCGAGCACCGGAGCGATCATCTTGCACGGCCCGCACCAGTCGGCGTAAAAATCGATGAGGCAGGGAAGGTCCCCCTCGTATTTCCATTCCTGGTTCGCGTCGTAGTTGAACACCTTCTCCTTGAAGTCCGCGGTGGTCAGTTTGGTTCCCATATCGTACCTGCCTTAAAAACGGTTTACGCCCAGAGCGTACCCTAAAGGTAACGGACAGGGGGGCCGGGGGCAAGTGAGGAAGTCACAAAGCGCGAAAACGGGCAGGCCGGAAATATCTTGCGCGGAACCGGCCATTTCGCGGTATACTCTCACCATGCTCGCGATACCCATTAACCAGGACAATTCGCCCGAGGCGGTGCTCGATATCCTTTGCACCCTCAAGGTGCGCGACGTGATGACCCATCCGATCCTCACCGCCCGCCCCTCGGACACCATGCGGCAAATCCAGCAAACCATGAAAAAGAACCGCATCACCGGGATTCCCATTACCGACACCGCGAGTAACCTGCTCGGGATAGTCTCGATGGACGACATCATCTCGGCGCTGGACAACGGGTGGATAGAGGATCCCTCGGGTCTCCACATGACTACGAAGGTCATCGTGCTCCAGGACACCATGACCCTTTCGTTCTGCGTGTCCTACTTCAACCGCTTCAGTTACGGGCGTTTCCCCGTGCTCGACGCCGACTCCAAGCTCGTCGGCATAGTGACCGCCTCGGACGTGGTCTCGACCCTCCTCGTCGCGCTCAACCGCGAGATGGAGAAGATCGAGCAGACCGCCCCGACGGAGGGCGCGGGGACCCAGATGGAAACCGGCCCTTCCGGGGAGCGGGCGATCGAATTCCGCACAGAACCCTTCAACTTCGAGATCGCGGGCCAGGCCTCCACGGAAATAAAGAAGATACTCAAGGCCGCGGGGATAGACCAGTCCATATCGCGGCGGGTCGGCATCGCGAGCTACGAGCTCGAGATAAACCAGGTGGTCCATTCCGAGGGCGGGGTAATGCGGTACGTGATCGCCGGGGACGAGCTCACGATCGAGGCGAAGGACCGCGGCCCCGGGATTCCCGACCTGGACAAGGCGATGACCGAGGGCTTTTCCACCGCCACGGACCGCGTCCGCGCCCTGGGCTTCGGCGCCGGCATGGGACTGCCGAACACCAAGCGCGTGGCGGATACCTTCTCGATCGAGTCTACTACGGGGGGCGGAACCACGGTCCGCGTCTCGTTCAATCTGAAGGGCCAGGGGCCGCAGGCTCGCCCCTAGGCCGCCCGAAAGGAGTACAGCGTGAAGAATACCGAACTGGCGGGCTTTCTCGGCGCGACGAGCGCCCACGACGAATGGGACGAAAAGGAAATCGCCGGCGCCTACACCACGGACCTCCTGAGCGACGCGATGGCCAACGCGGTGGACGACGGCATCCTGGTCACCATCCAGGCCCACAAGAACACCGTCGCCGTAGGCACGCTGAAAGACCTTTCGGGGATCGTGATATGCAACGACCGGCCGGTGCCCGAGGACATGCTCGAGGCGGCGAAGGCCGAGCGCATACCCCTTTTCGTGACGAAGGAAGACCAGTTCACCGTGTCCGGAAGGCTTTTCCCCGTACTGGGCGCGGCCGGCGGTCGCTGACGCGTCCCCGCGAAACCGCCCATGACCGTCCGCGCGGATTTTCACCTCCATTCCTGCCTTTCCCCCTGCGGGGACCTTTCCATGTCTCCCCGCCTCATCGCGCGGCTCCTCGCGGACCGCGGGGTGGCCCTGGCGGCGCTCACGGACCATAACTCCGCCCTCAATACCCCGGCCTTCTTTTCGGCCTGCCGCGCCCTCGGCGTGGCGCCCCTGGCGGGCATAGAGGCCCAGACGGCCGAGGAATGCCACGCCCTGTGCCTCTTCGCCGATACGGAAACGGCCCTCGCCCTGGGGGAAGAGCTCTACGCGCTGATGCCGCCGGTAATGAACGTGCCCGCGAAGACGGGCGACCAGGTTTTCGTGGACGAAAACGACGACATTCTCGGGGAAGTGGACAAGTATCTCGTGACGAGCGCGGACATCGGCCTCGAGGAATTGGGCCTGAGGGTTCATGAGCTCGGGGGGATATTCATACCGGCCCACGTCGACCGCCCGGCCTTCTCCATGACGAGCCAGCTCGGCTTTATCATGGAAGGGCCATGGGACGCCCTGGAGGTTACGCGGATGCCCGACGGGGCAAACGGGCGAATCGACACGCTGGGCTATCCCCTCACGGTTTCCAGCGACGCCCATTACCCGGAACACGTCGCCCGAAGGGCCTTCGAACTCGACGTAAAAAACGACCCGCTCCTCCTTCCGGACGGGCGGGTCGATATCGAAACGGTGCGGGCGGCGCTCGCGCGGCGCCCGCGTTAGCCGGGTGTCCCCGGCCGGGCCGAATCCTTATTTCGCGAAGTTTCTCTTTACGGTGCGCTTCGTGGTCATCTCGAGGGGTTCCGTAAGCATGGTGACCTTCGAGATGCGCTGGTAGGGCTGCAGGCCCCGATTTACCTTTTCCACCAGGGCGTCGATTTCCTTCTTCACGTCCTCGTCGCCCTCGGTGGCCCCCCGGATAAGGCCGAGACGCTGGTACAGCCCGTCGCTGGGGTACACGAGGGCCTCGATGCCCTCGGTTTTCATCGCCTTGTCCACCACGTAGCCCTTAACGGTAATCTGTTCCACGTCGTCGTAATGGAGCTGGAAGGCGTTCTCGATCTCCTCGGGATACACGTTCTTGCCGCCCTCGGTCACGATCATGTTCTTGGCACGGCCCGCGAGGTAGAGGTAATGCTCCCTGTCGAGATGCCCGAGATCGCCCGTGCGGAACCAGCCGTCGGAATCGAGGACCTCTGCGGTCGCCTCGGGCATATTGTAATAGCCCTTCATGACCATGGGCCCGCGGATGGCTACCTCGCCGACGCCTTCCTCGTCGGGATCGAGAATTTTCATCTCCATGTATCCGTGGAAATAACGGCCCACGCTCTCGATCTTGAAACGCTCGATGGGATTGAGCGCGACGATGGGGGAGGTTTCGGTGAGGCCGTAACCCTGTACGAAGTCGATGCCGAGCTCGTTGAACTGGCGGAACACGCTGGCCGCCAGGGGGCCGCCGCCGGAAATCGCGATGCGGATCGAGGCGAGGCCCGCCTTGTCCAGCACGGCGCCGAAGAGCTTCTTGCCGGGGTTCACCCCGAAGAGTTTCTTGCTGAGGTACGAGATGCCCATCATGACCCGGATAAGGCCGTAGACCGCCGGGCCCTTCTCCTTGATTCCCCGCATTATCCCCGCGAGGAGCTTGTTGAAGAGGAGGGGAACCCCCAGGAGCATCGTGATTTTCCCGTCCCTGAGCTCCTTGAGCATGCGGGTTACCGCCATCGACTTGCCGAACACAACCTCGGCGCCGACGGAAACGGCCTCGATGAACACGGCGAGCATGGTGTAGGCGTGGTGTATCGGGAGGAGGGCGTAGAATATATCGGTGTGGAAGATGTCCAGGTTCGTTTGGGCGATGTAGCTGTCCGCCACGAAATTGCGGTGGGTAAGCATGACGCCCTTGGGCACTCCCATGGTGCCCGAGGTGAACATGATGGCGGCCAGGTCGCCTTCAGCGGCGGCGGGAAGTTTCGGCGAGCCCTTCGGCTTCAGGGAATACACGTAGGTTTCCGGGATCGCGGGGCTGAGCGAAAGGACCTTTCCCGCCGCTTTCGTGGCGAGGAAGTGGGCGTGCTTCTCCTGGTCCACGCAGCTCATCTTGGGATGGGAAGCCTTGAGGAGATTGTCCATCTCCGAGTCGTGCAGGTTGTAGTCGATGGGAATGACTACCGCGCCGGCGAAGAGCACGGCGAAATAGGCGACCGCCCATTCGGGGGAATTCTTGCCCGAAACGGCCACGTGGTCGCCGGCGGAAACCCCGTTTTCCGCGAACCAGGCGGCGAGGGTTTCGATCCGCTCGAGAGCCTGGGCATAGGTCAGGGTGATGCGGTCGGGCTCGAACACCGTAAAGCACGCCCTTTCGGGGAATCGCTCCGCGGTAATCCTGAACATTTCCGGCAGGGTCGGCCACTCGCCCGAAAACGCGGTTCCGCGCCAATTATCGAGAAAGTCCCACGGTTTCGTTCCGGTTTTATTCATAGCTACCCCTTGTTGTTACGGTAAAAGTATATGTTATATTCTAACATATGATAGATTCCGGCGCCAATTTGTTTCAAAGAGCACCCAACACAGTACCCGAAGCCCGAGTTGCGGAACCGCGGGGACCGCAGGACCCCGCCGGCCGTGCCGGGAGGGCCAAGGCGCTTCGATACGCCGTCGCGCTCCTCGCGTTCGCCCTGTTCCCCGTCCTCTCCCTCGAGGCGCAGGTCGTGGGCCCGAAGGGGAGAGACCCAGGAAAATCGGACCGGGACCTTTTCATCGACGCCGCGCGGGCGTATCTCGGAACCCCCTACGTGCTCGGCGGGGCCACTTCCCGCGGACTCGACTGCTCCGGGCTCGTCTACCGCGCGGCCCTCGACGGCCCCGATATCCAGCTGCCCCGCACGGTGGAAACCCTCGCCAACTACGTAGAGCATATTCCGGACGTCTCGAGGGACCGGGGAGACCTCCTCTTTTTCAATACCACGGGCAAGCTTTCCCACGTGGGCATTTACCTCGGGAACGGGGAGTTCATCCACGCGGCCTCGGAGGGCCCGCAAACCGGCGTAATCGTCTCCAAGCTGAACGAATCGTACTGGAAGAAGGCGTACCGCTTTACCGGGAGGATCTTCAAGTCCTCGGCGCCCGGGAAACTCTCCGACGCCGGGGTCACCGGAGCGGACGGCAGGCCCGGCTCCGGGCCGGGCAGCGTAGCGGATTCGGCCCTCTTGACGGACATTTACCCCTTCGAGGGCTCCCTTGGCTTCCGGGTGAACGCGACCTGCGCGGGGTTATGGGATTTCATGCCGAACGAGTTTCCCCTGCGGGGCGTCACTTTGGGCGGCGAGCTCTCCTGGGCTAAGGGAACCCAGCTCATTCCCGGGGTCGGTACCGGCCTTTCATGGGACGACCGGACCGGCTCCCTCAGCGTGCCCCTCTACGCCTCCCTCGCGGGGGTCCAGGGCATCCGGTTTTTCATGGGAACCCAGTTTCACTTCCTGGCGAATTCGGGCCTTTCGAAGGCCCCGCAGTTTCCGGGCATAATCGGCCTTTCCTGGACCTCTCCGCCCGCCCGGGCGCTCGGTCAGAACATACGGTTTTACCAAAGCATGGAATATTCCTGGTTCCCCGATGAAACCTCCAACGCGGGTTTCAGGTTATCTACCGGAATCACGCTCAGCTATGACCTTTAAGGCGCGGTCCGGGGAGAATGTACATGATTGAAGAAGACAAGAAAACGACTCGGACTCGAGGCGCGGTACTCATGCCGATCGCCCTCGCCGCGGCGACGCTCCTCACGGGGTGCGCTCCCCGGGCGACCCTTACCCTCGCGCCGGGCCCCAATCCGGGCGCCGACGCCCTGGCGGTATTCGGCACTACCCTTACACCGACGGCGGAAAGCCTTATCAAGAAATTGACCGGGGCGGGAAACCCCTCGGGGGCGAACGCCCCGGGATCCGCCGCCGGCGCGTCGATTTTCGACGCCCCGGGCATTTCAGCGAGCCTGACGGCGGCCGGATTCAGCGTGACATCCGTGAAGGTCGAGGGTTCTTCCCTGGCGGCGAGCGCGGGCATTCCGTCCCTCGACGGGCTTCTCGCGGGCGCCGTATCCGCCAAGGCCGGGAGCCGAAGCCTTTCGGTCACCGTCGACCCGGACGCGGTAAACGCCGCGATCGCCCTCATGCCCGCCTCTACCAAGGACTATCTAGACCTTCTCATGGCGCCGGTTTTTACCGGGGAAGCGATGACGGAAGCGGAATACCGGGACCTTATCGGCTCGGCGTACGGAAAGACCGTCGCCGCGGAGCTCGAAGCGGCCCGGTTCACCCTGACCGTCAAGGCGCCGGCGCCGGTGAAATCCGCCCGCATCGCCCGGGCGGGACAAAACGCGAACGGAGGGGCCGCGGCCGGAACCGTCTCGACCGACGGCGCCGCCGCGACCTTTACCCTGCCCCTCGTCACGCTCCTCGTTCTCGAAAGGCCGATAACCCTCGAAATGGAATGGTAAGGGGCGGGGGCGTCAGTTTACGCTTACCGACAGGGTGGCGCCCGTAACCTGGAAACCCTGCTTCCAGAATGCCTTGGCCGTGTCGGCGTCGACGGGCCTTTGGCCCTGATTCCCGTTGTATCCTTGATACAGAACCTTGTTCCAGGCTGGCGAGCCGGAGGTATTGTAACTCCACGCGCCTTTCTTGGGGACGGTGGAATCGATTTTGATGAAGGCACTGCCCATGCTGTTCGTAACCTTGAGCCACACTACGGTATCGCTCGGGAGCGAGTCGGCGGTGCCATCCCATTTCCAGATTCCGTTTATTACGGCTTCTCCCATTAACGACGAGAGATTGTACGAAACCTCCAGCGAGCTGACCTTTCCGCCGGGCCGCGTGCTGTACGTCCCTTTTCCGGGGGGGCTGGCGAACAGGAATGCCGCCGCGAATAGCGCAACGAGAACGATACCGACTTTTTTCATGCGAATTGCCTCCTCTGGCAAAAAATACGCGGCTTGGTCGAAAACCGCCTGGTTTTCCCGGATACCCGGGCAGTTTCTATAAAAACTATCGCGTCCTTACGGAATAATCAAAATAAAAACTTCTAAAAAGTCTTTTTTTAATTAAATATCAATTTTTTTAGTGATTTCCCTCATTTACGGCCGTTAATCGCTTGCACCGTTTTCCGGAACGGCCCGTCGCCCGTGCGGAGATTTCACGTCGCCCTTACGGGGACTTCCTGGCCGCACAGCCGCGGCGGCGGCCCTCCCGCCCCCCGCCCTTCGTCCTGCGTCGATTTTATTGAGATCAATCATTTATTATCGATAAAAGATAATTGAATATTTTCGGCTTTATTAGTACAATGCCTTCAGCATTTATCGATATAATTTTATCGTTTAAGTTGGGGGTTACGACAATGACGACTGCCTGCGAGTTCTCCACCGAACTCAACACTTTCATCGACGAATGGAAGGCGAAACCCGGGAACCTGATCATGATCCTTCACAGGGTCCAGGAAGAACAGGGCTTCATTTCCCGCGAGGCCGCCACCGAGGTGGCCAACCGGACCGGCACTCCGCTGGCCCGCGTGTACGGGACCATGTCCTTCTATTCCTTCTTCAAGACCGTGAAGCCCGGTAAGAACAAGATCGCCGTGTGCCTCGGCACCGCCTGTTACCTGAAGGGCGGCCAGGACCTGATCGACGAATCCCGGAGCCTCCTTGGCCTCGCGGACGGCGAGATTACCACCTCCGACGGCCTTTTCTCCGTCGAGCCCGTGCGCTGCATCGGCTGTTGCGGCCTCGCGCCGGTCCTTTCCGTGAACGGCGACGTGTACGGCAAGCTGACCCGCGACCAGATGGACGGGATCATCGCGAAATACAAGAACGCGTAAGGACGCGAAGCCATGCACTACACGCTTTGCGACCTGTTCAGCGACCTGACCCAAAACGCGGTCGAGGCCGGGGCGGATTTCGTGAAGGTAGTCATGGAAGCGGGCGACTCCGCGATTTCCCTGGTTATCGAGGATAACGGCAAGGGGATGACGGCGGAGGAACTCGCGCGGGCGACCGACCCGTTCTACACCGACGGGGTAAAGCACCCCGGCAGGAAGATCGGCCTCGGGATCCCGTTTTTGATCCAGACCGCGGAAACCACCGGCGGTTCCTGGAGGATAGGGTCGCTGAAGGCCGGAAACCCGGCGGCGCTGAGGGGAAACCCCGGCGGGGCGGACGCGGGCGGACGGGAGGTTCCCGGAACCCGCGTGGAATGCCGGTTCGACCTGACGAATATCGATACGCCCCCCGTGGGCGACGTGGGCGGGTTTATCTCTCACGTTTTGACCTTCGACGGCCGGTACGAGATGAGGATCGACTACCGGCGGACGGGGGGGAACGCGGGCGAGGCGGGCGGTACGGCCGCCGGGTTTTCCGTCCTGCGCTCTGAATTGCTCGAGGCCCTCGGGCTCGCGGAAGAAGGCGGCTTTTACGACGCCAACGCGATAGTCCTGTTGGGCCAGTTTATCGAAAGTTTAATGGAGGATTGATATGGCCAAGATGTCCCTCGAAGACCTGCGGAAGCTCCGCGAAAGCACCCAGCAGCAGATCAAGAAGCGCGATACGGAAGGCAAGCAAGCCCAGGTAATCGTCGGAATGGGCACCTGCGGTATCGCCGCGGGCGCAAAGGATACCCTCTCCGCCTTCGCGAAGGCCCTGGACGAGAAGGGAATGGGCGGCGACGTGTCGATCCGCCAGACCGGTTGCATGGGCCTGTGCCACAACGAGCCCACCGTAGAGGTCGTGATGGCCGGCATGCCCACCATCATCTACGGCCGGGTTGACGCCCTGGCCGCCAAGGAAATCGTGGAGAAGCACATTCTCAAGAAAGAGCTGCTCAATGACAGGATTCTCGACCGCCCCGCGGCGGATATCCTGAAAAAGTAAGGAGAAGCGGAACATGGCATACAATCACTACATCCTGGTCTGCGGCGGCACCGGCTGCGAGTCGAGCAACGCCGACGGGATTTACAACAACCTGATGACCGAGGCCAAGGCCGCGGGGGTAATCGACCAGGTGCAGATCGTCAAGACCGGCTGTTTCGGCTTCTGCGAGAAGGGCCCGATCGTGAAGGTCCTCCCCGAGGATTCCTTCTACGTCGAGGTGAAGCCCGAGGACGCGAAGGACATAATCGCCGAGCAGATCGTGAAGGGCCGCGAGGTTACCCGCCTTCTCTACAACAAGGAGAAGAAGGACATCTCCGACGCCGGCGAGATCCAGTTTTACCAGAAGCAGCTCCGCGTGGTGCTCCGCAACTGCGGCGTGATCAACCCCGAGGACCTGAACGAATACATCGCCCGGGACGGCTATCTCGCCCTCGAGAAGGCCCTCTTCGAGCTTACCCCCCAGCAGATCGTCGACGAGGTGAAGGCTTCCGGACTCCGCGGCCGCGGCGGCGCCGGATTCCCCACCGGGCTCAAGTGGGAAGCGGGCCTCAAGGCCCAGGGCGACCAGAAGTACGTCGTCTGCAACGCCGACGAGGGCGACCCGGGCGCCTACATGGACCGTTCCACCATCGAGGGCGACCCCCACTCGGTGATCGAGTCCATGGCCGTCTGCGGAAAGGCCATCGGCGCGAACCAGGGCTTCGTGTACATCCGCGCGGAGTATCCCCTCGCCGTCGACCGCCTGAAGATCGCCCTTAACCAGGCCCGCGAGGCCGGCCTCCTCGGCAAGAACATCCTCGGCTCGGGCTTCGATTTCGACATCGAGATCCGCCTCGGCGCGGGCGCCTTCGTCTGCGGCGAGGAAACCGCCCTCCTCCGCTCCATCGAGGGAAAGCGCGGCATGCCCACCCCGAAGCCCCCGTTCCCGGCCCAGTCCGGCCTCTGGGGCAAGCCCACGATCATCAATAACGTGGAAACCTGGGCGAACATTCCCGTGATCCTCAACAAGGGGGCGTCCTGGTTCTCCAAGATCGGCACCGAGGATTCCAAGGGCACCAAGGTTTTCGCCCTCACCGGAAAGGTGAAGAACTCCGGCCTCGTGGAAGTCCCCATGGGAACCACCCTCCGGGAGATCATTTTCGACATCGGCGGCGGCATAAAGAACGGCAAGAAGTTCAAGGGCGTGCAGACCGGCGGCCCCTCGGGCGGAATCATCACCGAGGAAGCCCTGGATACCCCCATCGACTTCAAGGGTCTCCAGACGCTCGGGTCCATGATGGGCTCCGGCGGAATGATCGTCATGGACGAGGACGACTGCGTGATCGACGTGTCCAAATTCTACATGGAGTTCTGCGTCGAGGAGTCCTGCGGCAAGTGCTCGCCCTGCCGCATCGGCACCCGGCAGATCCACGCCATCCTCGAGAAGATTTCCCGGGGCAACGGCACCCTCGAGGACCTGGACAAGATGAAGGAGATCGGTTTCGCCATGCAGAAGAGCTCCCTCTGCGCCCTGGGCCAGTCGGCCCCGAACCCGACCCTGTCGACCTTGCGGAAGTTCGAGGCGGAGTACAAGTCCCACATTACCGACAAGAAATGTTCCTCGGGCAAGTGCAAGCACCTCGTGACCTTCTCGATCAACGACAAGTGCATCGGCTGCGGCGCTTGCGCCCGCAAGTGCCCGGCGGACTGCATTGCCGGCGAGAAGAAGACGAAGCACGTCATCGACCAGGCCAAGTGCCTCAAGTGCGGCGAGTGCTTCACCACCTGCAAGTTCGCGGCGATCGACAAGATCTGAGCCAAGGAGAGAAAGTTATCATGATCAACGTTAAGATAAACGGAAAACCCGTCCAGGTTGCCGAGGGCACCACGATCCTCGCCGCGGCGAAGCTCGCGAACGTGAAGATCCCCTCGCTCTGCTTCAACGCCGACCTTCCCGCCTGGGCCTCCTGCGGCATCTGCATCGTCCGCATGGAAGGCACCCCGCGCATGATCCGCGCGTGCTGTACCGCCTGCACCGAGGGCATGAGCGTCATTACCCACGATCCCGAGATCGTCAAGGCGAGGCGCACGGTGCTCGAGCTGATCCTCTCGAACCATCCCCAGGAATGCCTTACCTGCACCCGCAACAACGAGTGCGAGCTCCAGTCCCTGGCCGCCGAGTTCGGCCTCCGCCAGATCCGCTTCGACCGCTTCATCGTCGACCGGCCCCTGGACCGGACGAACTCCGCCATCGTGTTCGACCGCAACAAGTGCATCAACTGCGGCCGCTGCGTTCAGACCTGCCAGGAAGTGCAGCGCGTCAACGCGATCGAGTACCAGGCCCGCGGCGGCAAGACCGTCATCGGCCCGGCGGCCATGGCCAACCTCGAGGACTCGCCCTGCGTGCGCTGCGGCCAGTGCGCGGCCCACTGCCCGGTCGGCGCGATCTACGAGGACCACGCCACCCGCAAGGTGTGGGACGCCCTCGACGCGAAAGACACCGTGACGGTCGCCCAGATCGCCCCCGCGGTCCGCGTGGCCCTCGGCGAGGAGTTCGGCATGGAGCCCGGCGCGATCTCCACCAAGAAGATCTACACCGCCCTCCGCCAGATCGGCTTCGACTACGTGTTCGACACCAACTTTTCCGCGGACCTCACCATCATGGAGGAAGGCACCGAGCTCATCGGCCGCCTCACGGAAAAGAAGGGCGCGATCCCGCTCTTTACCTCCTGCTGCCCCGCCTGGGTCGACTACGCCGAGAAGAACTACCACGACCTCCTGCCGAACGTCTCCACCGCCAAGAGCCCCCAGCAGATGATGGGCGCGATGATCAAGACCTACTGGGCCGACAAGGCCAAGGTCGATCCCGCGAAGATCTTCTCCGTGTCGATCATGCCGTGTACCGCCAAGAAATACGAGTGCAAGCGCAACGACGACATGAAAAGCTCGGGCCACCAGGACGTCGACTCCGTGCTCACGACCCGCGAGCTCGCCCGCCTGATCAAGCAGGCCGGCATCGACTTCAACAGCTGCGAGGAATCCGAGGCGGACAACCCGCTCGGGCCCTACACCGGCGCGGGCACCATCTTCGGCGCCACCGGCGGCGTGATGGAAGCGGCCCTCCGCACGGCCTACGCGGTGCTCACCGGACAGGAGCTCGCCGATATCAACTACGCGCCCGCCCGCGGCCTCAAGGACGTGAAGGAAGCGGCGGTCGACGTGAACGGCACCGAGGTAAGGATCGCGGTCGTGCACCAGCTTGGCAACGTGGACCCCGTGGTCCAAACCGTGCGGTCCGCCATCGCCGAGGGCAAGGAGCCCCCGTACCACTTCATCGAGGTCATGGCCTGCCGCGGCGGCTGTATCGCCGGCGGCGGACAGCCCTACGGCGCCACCGACGAGGTGCGCGAGAAGCGGATCGCCGGGCTCTATACCGACGACGCGAAGAGCGAGATCCGGGTTTCCCACAAGAACCCCTACGTGGCCCAGGCCTACACCGAGTTCCTCTCCAAGCCGAACTCCGAGAAGGCCCACCACCTCCTGCACACCCACTACGTGAAGCGCGAACTGTACAAGTAAGCCAAACGTCGCCCGGCGCGTCCGGGCGCCGATCGCCGCCGCTTTCCCGTTCGCC
>QKCE01000206.1 GCA_003245785.1 Spirochaetales bacterium
GGCTCACGGTGACCCTCCTCGTGGAGAACGGGAAGCCGAGAAGCGTGAGCTACAACGGAGAGATCATTCCCGTCGTGCGCGATCCCGCCGCGCCGCTGTGGTGGATAGGCGGCGTTCCCGATACCTCGCGCCTTCTTTCGGGGAAAGTGCTCGAAAAGATTAACCAGGGGAAGGTCCCGGTTGTTGTTCTCACGAAACGCGACGACGGGGTTAACCTTCAGGCCGTCGCCGCAGGGGGGCTCGTCTTTGCCGAATTTCTCGATAAATGAAACCCGCGCGCGGGGTTCCGGAAATGCCCGCGCCTCCCTGATCGCCATGGGGACCGTCCTGGTCGCCGCGATGGCGGCCCTTTCCTGCGCGACCGAGAAAACGGTCCCCGCGCCCGTGGATTTCGGCAACGAGAGCAGCGTATCCTACGAGCTTCAGCTTGCCCGGGACGCGCTGGACAAGAATCCCGTGGAAGCCCTCGCCCGGGCGAAAATACTCCTTGACAACGCTCCCTCCTCCGAGAGCCTCGATTCCCTGTACGCCGACGCGAAAACCAAAACCCTCGGTTCCTTCGACGCCGCGGTAGAGGCGGGCAAGTGGGACGAGGCGATGCGTCTCTTCAAGTCCCTAAACGCCCTTTCGGCCGCCCCCGAGGGGTGGACCCTGTCGGAAGTCGAGCGGCGCCAAAAGGACGATTGGGTACAAAACGGCAACGAAACCCTGGCCGACCTGGACAAGCCCCGGGCGGAAACCCCGTCCGACGGCCCCCCCTCGCCGCTAACCGTATCCCGCCTGATGAACGGCACGCTGACGGTATGGGTAGACCGGGGCATCAAGGTCGAGAACGGGATCGGATACGCGGACCGCGTGATCGGCTCCGGTTTTTTTATCGATCCCCGCGGCTATTTCGTCACGAATTACCACGTGATTTCCAGCGAGGTCGACCCGACCTACGAGGGTTACTCGCGCCTTTTCATAAAGCTGCAGGACGCCGACACGAGGATTCCCGCCAAGGTAATCGGCTGGGACCCCGTCCTCGATCTCGCCCTCGTGAAAACCGAGGTGACGCCCGCGTCCGTGTTCCGCCTCGGAAGCTCGGGGGACCTTTCCGTGGGGACCCGGATATACGCGATGGGTTCCCCGGCAGGCCTCGAGAAGACGATGACCGCGGGAATCGTGTCGGCCCAGAACCGCCGCTTTATATCCCTATGCGACGTGCTGCAGATCGACGCCCCGATAAACCACGGTAACTCGGGCGGCCCCATCGTCGACGAGAACGGCCTCGTGCAGGCCGTGGTGTTCGCCGGCATCGAGCAATACGAAGGCCTCAATTTCGCGATTCCCGTGCAATACCTGAAGGCGATTCTCCCGGAACTGTACGCGGGCGGGAAGGTGACACATTCCTGGCTCGCGGCGAGCGGCCGCACCGTGGCCCTCGAGGGCTCGCCGGACAGCGCGGGGGTGGCGCTGGTATACGGCACGCCGGACGGCTCCGCGGCCGCCGCGGGAATTCCCCGCGGTTCGGTGATAACCGCGGTGAACGGCGTTCCGGTAAAGACCGTCGAAGACCTCCAGTCCGCGCTGTTACGGGAACGGCCCGACACGATCGTGCGGCTTACGGGCCTGCCCGCCTCCGACCCGAACGGGCTACCGCCCCCCGAGACGCCCCCCGTCGACTGGTACGTGCTCCTCGGAGAGCGCCCCGAATTGCCCGGAGCGCTGATCCTGGACCGCGACCTGGAATCCCGGGCCATGCTCCCCCTGTTCGGGCTGGACCTCGCCCGGGTGGGAAAGACCAAGCGCTATACCGTGACCGCGGTGATCCCGGGCGGAATCGCCGACGAGTCGGGTTTCTCCCCCATGGACGTGGTGGAAATCCGGGCCGTGAACGCGGACAGGGACTCCGGCTTCGTGTCCGTTCAGTTCTATACCAAAAGGCGGAAAAGCGGCTATCTCGACGCCTATATCGGCCTGACCGCGTCTCTGGACAGTCCCTCTTATTTCTAATATAGTGAGCCGATATGACCGACTCCCATCTCATCCGCAACTTCTGCATCGTGGCGCATATCGACCACGGAAAATCCACCCTGGCCGACCGTCTCATAGAGAAGGCAAAGGTCATCGACGAGCGTTTTTACCACGCCCAGATGACCGACAACATGGATATCGAGCGGGAGCGGGGCATTACCATCAAGAGCCAGGCCGTCACGATTCCCTATACCGCGAAGGACGGCAACAAGTACCTCCTGAACTTCGTCGATACCCCCGGACACGTGGACTTTACCTACGAGGTTTCCCGGGCGATCGCCTCCTGCGAGGGCGCCATCCTGATCGTGGACGCCTCCCAGGGAGTCGAGTCCCAGACCCTCTCCAACATGTACCTCGCCCTCGAGCATGACCTCGAGATACTTCCCGTCATCAACAAGATCGACCTTCCCGCCGCGGACATCGAGATGGCCAAGCGCCAGATCGATCACGACCTCGGCCTCGACTCGGATATCGCCGTACCCGTTTCCGCCAAGCTCGGGACCGGGATCGACGAGCTTTTCGAGGCAATCGTGGAGCGTTTCCCCCCGCCCGTCGGCAAGGTGGAAGACCCCCTCGAGGCGCTGATATTCGACTGTCACTACGACTCGTATCGCGGCGTGGTAATCCATATCCGCGTGTTCTCGGGCCGGGTAAAGCCGGGCGACACGATCCGGTTCATGAATACCGAGACCGAGTACAAGGTCGAGGAAACCGGGATATTCATCCTCAAGCTTATCCCGTCGGCGGAACTCGCCGCGGGGGACGTCGGGTACATCATCGCGGGAATAAAGACGATCCAGGACGTGCGGGTCGGCGACACGATCACCAACGCGGACCGGCCCTGCGCGAAGCCCCTTCCGGGCTTCAAGGAAGTGAAGCCCGTGGTGTTCTCGTCGATTTACCCGGTCGACACCAACGACTACGAGGAACTCCGGGACGCGATGGACAAGCTGAAGCTCAACGACGCGAGCCTCACCTGGGAGAAGGATTCTTCCATGGCCCTCGGCCACGGCTTCCGCTGCGGCTTTTTGGGCCTCCTCCATCTCGAGGTGGTGCAGGAGCGGCTGGAGCGCGAATTCGACCAGTCGGTGATCTTCACCGCCCCCTCGGTCGAGTACCGGATCGCCCTGCGGACCGGCGAGACCATCATATGCGACAATCCCGCCGATTACCCCGACGAGGGTAAGATCGAGAGCGCCGAGGAACCCTACATCCGCGCGTCGATCATCACCCCAACGGAGTATCTCGGCAACATCATCAGCCTTTGCGTGGAAAAGCGCGGCGTCCAGACGAACATGCAGTACCTGGACCAGAAGCGCGTCGAGGTGATCTACGAGATGCCCCTCGCCGAGGTTTTGTTCGAATTCTACGATCGCCTCAAGAGCGTGAGCCGCGGCTATGCCTCCTTCGACTACGACCTGATCGGGTTTCGCCCGACGGATCTCGTGAAGGTCGATATCATGATCAACGGGAAGGCTGTCGACGCCCTCGCGCAGCTCGTGTTCAAGGGGAACGCCTACGACAAGGCCCGCCACGTATGCGAGCAGCTCCGGGAGGAAATTACCCGCCAGCAGTTCAAGATCGCCATACAGGGCGCAATCGGCAGCCAGATCATCGCGCGTGAAACGGTGAACGCCCTCCGCAAGGACGTTCTCGCCAAATGCTACGGCGGCGATATTACGCGCAAGCGCAAGCTCCTCGAGAAGCAGAAAGAGGGAAAAAAGCGCATGAAGATGGTCGGCGACGTGGAACTTCCCCAGTCCGCCTTCCTCGCGGTGCTCAAGACGAAAGAAAACTGAGCGCCCGCGCGATCGACTTCCTGAAATAACCTATCCCGGCCCGCGCCCGGGCGAGAAAGTCCGCCTCGAGGGTGAAACCCCTCGCGGCGTCGGGAAAGTGCGCCCACAGGTAATCCGCCTCCGCCATCCCCCGTTTCAACGCGTCCTCAAGATCCCCGGACCGTTCGCCGTCGAGCCACCGGCCGATAAGCCCGTCGAGCCGGCGAAGGGTCCCATCCTCATCGTTAAGGAATTTTCCCATGTCGGCACCGGAGAGGCAGTCACTCGGGTTAGGCGTTTCGCGCGTCGGCGGGAAATTTCCCGGGATTAGGGCGGATTCGAGGACGGCCGCCATGGAGTCCCCGTCGATAGCCTGGAAACCCGTATCGAGGCCGACACGGCCCGCGTCGAACACGGGTCCGCGGCCGGAACCGGCGACGCGGGCGGCAAGGGCCCGGGCCTGGGCCGCGTAATCGGCGAGGAGGGGGTCGCTCGTCACGGTGCCGGCGGCGGCGTTGACCGGGGCTGCCGCGCCGGCGCCCGGGACGCCCGAGCCGGAGGCGGGGAAGAGGCGGTTCCCCTCGGCGAGGGCCGCGAGGGCCGAAGGGGCGGCGCGGACATGGGTATATCCGCCGTTCCAGGAAAAATCGAGTCCCGCGAAAAAGACCGGCATGCCCGGGGCGCGCAACCCGTCAAGGAGGCGGAGCGCCGCGAGGCCCACGGACCCGAGGGGCGGAATCGTGAGGGGCGGGGAACCGGAAGAGGCAAGCCGGTCGATGAG
>QKCE01000293.1 GCA_003245785.1 Spirochaetales bacterium
GGGAATACTACGAGAAGCCTTCCACCATCCTCAATCGGAAGAACAAGGCCCTCCGCCGCAAGCTCATGAAAAAGACCCGGAAAACCCGCGATTCCAAGGGTTATTAATCCGGCATGCCGGGCGGGCCGAGGGTTTCCGAATCCCGCGCCGGGTATGCGCTTGAAAGGCGCTCTCGGGCTCAACGCCCGGGGGCGTCTTTTTTATTCCCCGGGCCAATGTTGACCTTTTAAATAAAGCCCTCTATTATTAAGGAAATATGGGATACGCGACCAGTCAGCAGTTGGCGAGATACCATCAGCTGTATCAAAATATCGAAGTAACCTTCACGAAAGAAGTAATCCGCACCACAGGCCTTATTCCCCAGCAAGTATTCGTGAAATCCCTGGGGGGACAATGGCCATGCGTGATAAATTCCACGTCCCTCCTGGGCGCGAAGGTCATCGCCGGCATTAAAAGCGGCATATACGAGAAAATCCAGCAGGGGACCCCGTCGGTAAGCCTCCGTTTTTCCTTCCTGAACATGGAAAAAAACGAGCCCTTCTCGTTCTTCGTCGCCGCCAAAATAACCGGAATGACCCAGTACGCGGGTTCGCCCGATCTCATCCTCATCAACCTCGCCTATACCCAGCGCGCGCCCGACGACCTAATCGAGCGGCTCGGCAGCCTCCTCGAGGCGAACATGAACTCGACGAAGCGCCGCGAGGAACGAATCCTCGTCACCCCCGACGCCCTGCGCAAGCTCGGAATCGCCCAAAAGGAAACCATCGTGTTCATCCAGGGCATTCCCCGCAGGTGCATCCTCCGGGACGTGTCCTTTTCGGGCGCGAAGGTCATCATGGTCGGCATCGCGTCCTTTCTACAGGACAAGGAAGTCGTCCTCCGGATCGACCTCGAGGACCCGCGCAACGCCGTGGGAATCAAGGGGACGATAGTCCGCACGGAAGACGTCGAGGGACGGCGGGATCTCGTAGCCCTCGCGATCCAGTATCACGAAGCCGAAGTGCCGATGGCCTACAAGATGCACGTCAACAACTACATATCCCAGCTTCGGAAAAACTCAGACGACGACCACGACGAGGAGCCGAAGGAAAAGCCGGCTGCCTCGAAGGGCAAAGCCGCGGAGGCTCCAGAAGCGGGACCCGCGGAAGGCGGGGGATCCCTGGACGAGTTGCCCGAAGATCCCCTGGCGCCCGCCGCGCCGAACGCCTGAGAACCGTCATCACGCTCATATAAGAGGTTTACATGTCACATCCCCTCGATTCGGTAGTTTTTGTGGGAATTCCCGAAGGCGCCGAGATTTCCGCCGCCATTCCCTCCTTCGATCCCTCGATTCCCCTGCCCGTGCAGCTTTCCGCCCCGGCGGCAAGCCTGCCCCCGGAAGAGAGGCCCGACTCTTCGTCCCTGACCCCCGAGATGATTCTCGCGGGAATCCTTACCGTCTTCGCCTACGACCCGGAGAACGCCCAAACCGAATATTACCGGACGATAATAAAGACCCTCCACCCCGAGATCGTCGCCGAGATGACCGAGGCGGCGATAATGAAGGCCCGGAACGGCGACTTCGACCTCGCCGAGGAAATTTTCCTATCGCTGCGGGGCCTCGAGCCGGAAAATACCCGGACCGCCCTCAATCTCGCGCTCCTGAACGACGAACGGGCCGACTCGTTCCGGAACGCCGGGCTCGACGAGGAGGCCGAGGCCTGCGACGCCCGGGCCTTCGAGTACTACCGCGCCGTGCTGAACGCCGAGCCGCCCCTGCCCGACGCCTTTTTCAACGCGGGCTTCTTCCACCTCAAGCAGCGGAATTACCGCAAGGCGAAGGACGCCCTGGAGACCTACCTCAAGCTCGAAAGCGGCGACGACGCGACCGCCAAGGTACGGATCGAGAAAGCCAGGAAAATTATCGGCGAGATTACCTCCCGGGACCTCGACGACGACCTTTTCAAGTCGGCTTACGACTTCATCACCCTCGGGGAAGAGGAACGGGCCCTGGAGCAGATCCGGCTTTTCATGGAGCATCACCCCAAGGTCTGGAACGCCTGGTTCCTTCTCGGCTGGGCGCTTCGAAGGCTCGAACGCTGGGAAGACGCGAAGGCGGCCTTCGTCCAGGCCCTGGAACTCGGCAAGGCGCCCGGTTCGGGAATCGAGTCCGGGTACGTCGACATTTGCAACGAGCTTTCCATTTGCCTCATGGAGCTCGGGGACTTCGCGAAGAGCCGCGCGTGGCTCGTGTCGGCCCTGGAGACGGAAAGCGAGAACACCAAGATAATCTCCAACCTCGGGACCCTGGCCCTCCGGGAGGGCAAGCGGGACGAGGCGATCTCTTTCTTCAAGACAGTACTGGAATTCGACCCGAAGGACCGGATGGCCCTCGAGATGCTCGCGGAGCTTGACGGGGAATAAAGCGATCCGGGTCCGACGGGACCCGCGAGGCTTCGAACCGGCGGATGGCCGGAGAGGCTTACCGCGCGGGCGCGGCGAGGGCGGCCCTCAGCGAGTCTTCGGTAATGCGGTCTCCCACGGCGATCCCGGCCCTTTCGAACCAGCCCTGGGGCACTTCCAGGGCATAGCGCATGGAGCCCTCGCTCGCGACGGTCGCGAGGCTGAAGGGCGTCATGTCGTGAATTTCCCGGATGCGCCCCGAATAGTCGACGTAGGCGATCGACAGGGCGTGGGGCGTATTCTTCATCCAGAAAAGCATTTTTCGGTCCGATTCGTAGGCGAAGAGCATGCCCGTGCCGTCGGGTATGTCCTTGCGGCGCATATACCCGGTTTCCTGCTCGGCCTCGGTCCTGGCGATCTCGGCGACGACCGTCACCTTGGCCCCGGAGGCCGTCTCGACGGCGAGGGGAACGGTCGGCAAGGCCGACGCGCGCGCGCAGGACCCGAGGAAAAGCGTCGCCGCGGCTACCGCGGCGAACCGCCCGAGAACCGTACCCCTAAAACCCATTTACGAACTCCTCCCGTACCAGGTCCGACGCGGCCTTTTCGGTTCCCGACGACTCGAGAAGCGAGGCGAAGGCGACCGCGTCCACGTATTTCACCGTCAGGGGCCGCTCGAGGGTAAGGGTCACAATTCCGTCGCCCCATGTAGCCTTCGCCGGGTCGAGGGCGGAGGGCTCCCCGTATTTCGCGACCAGGCCCTTGTATATCGAGTAGTAATCCACCATGGAGGGATCGAGGCTCAATGTCATGACGTAGAGGGCGTCGTCCCGGAACTGGAACCAGGCGCGCTTGATGAAGGAATAGCCGGAGGTCTCGATGAGCGTCCGATTCATCGTGGGAAGGAGGGAGACGTCCCGGTCTCCCCGGTAACCGAATATGGGGTCGGCGAGAAGGGCTTTCTTGACCTCGTCGACGTTCATGCCCAGGGAAACGGACCGGTAGGTGCCCGAAAGCGGGGCCGGGGACTGCGAACCGTCCGCGGGGACGGAAGCGGAACCTTCCCGAACGGCGGCTCCGGTCGCCGGGGCTCCCGCGGGCGAGGCGGCGGACGGGGTTCCCGCCGGGACGGACGTTCCCGAGGCGGGAGGGTTTTGCGCGTAAAGGAGCGGTATCGAGAGGGCGCACGCGGCCAACGCCAGGATTGCGGGACGGTTCTTCATGGTTCGATTTTCGGCATGTTCCGGCGACTTTCTGAACGGTTTGGGCGGTTTTACCAGATAACCGTCGTGTTGAGCTGGGATCTCGATTCGTTCCTGGACCTCTCGATATCCATGAGCTTTTTCCGGTAGGCGGACTGCTTGTTGAGCTCGTTGAGGTCGATCACGTGGATGTGGTCGTCCACGAGGCGGATGATCGGCTCGCGCATGAACTCCGAAATTTTCAGGTTCACGTTTTCCTTGGAAAGCCCGCACATGTTCGCGAGTTCCGTGGGCCCGAAATCGAAGGTATACGACTTGGCCGCGGCGAAGGGCACCCGGAGCTTCTCCAGCTGGATGACAAGCATGTCGTACATCCGGCCTACGGGATCGGTAATGAGGGTGTTCGCGAGCTGCTTGTACATGAGCCAAATGCGGTCCGCGAGGGTGGTGGTAAGCCGCGCGATGAGCTGGGGCTGGGTGGTGACCATCTGGTTGAAGTTCTGGCGGTTTACCGCGAGAAGCTGGGAGCCCGCGAGGGCGATGGCGCTGGCGGAGCGGGGCTTGTTCTCGAGGAGCGCCATTTCGCCGAACATGTCGCCCTGCTTGAGCACCGCGAGGAGCACCTCGTTGTTGTCGACTATCTTGGTGATCTTCACCTGCCCCTTCTGGATTATGTAGAGCTCGGCGCCGGGCTGGCACTCGCAGAACACCATGGAATCCTCGCCGTATTGGCGCTGCATTTCGCCGGACTTCGGCTCCATGAGGTCGGCGTTCACGTTGACCCCCATCGACTTGAGGGCCATGAACCGTTCCCGGGCCACTCCCGCGAAGGGGCCGTTGGGCGCGTTTTTCAGGTAGTGGTAATAGGCGTACAGGGCGAGGCCGTACTGCGAGAGCTTCGCGTAATACTCGCCGATGTTGAAAAGATGGGTGATGTCGTCCTCGACGTTCTTCTTGAGGGTGATGCGGGTCAGGGCCTCGTCGAGATAGCGCATCTTCTTCGTGAAGGAGTAGATGATCTTCATGGCGACGGGGGTGTTTTTCTCGATGAGCTCGGAATACTGGTCCTTCCGGACGGAAATCAGGGTCACGTCGGTGATCGCCATGGCGGTCTCGATCTGGCTGTGGCCGGACATGCTAGAAACCACGCCGATGAAGTCGCCGGGGCCGAGGACGTTTCCCCCTTCCTCCGAGACTACCTCGGTTTCCTTCGTGATCTGAACCTTGCCGCCCTGGATGATGTAAAAGCGGTCGGACTCGGCCTTGCCTTCGACGAGGATGTATGAACCTTTCCTAAAGTTAACGAACGAAAGCTGTAACAATCGGTACCACCAGTAGTATCAGTATAGATTTGTCCGGCCTCGACTGTCAATTAAAAGTCGGAGAACGGCGAGACCCCGTCGTTGCGCTGCATGTACTGTTTTTCGCCGGCGGTAAAGAGGGCGATCGCGAGGGCGACCTTCCCGGAATCGCGGCGGTAGTCGGCGATAAACTGGCGCATGGTCTTTCCGTTGGAAAGCCTCGCGCCCATCTGGGCCTGGGGCACCAGGGGAATGATTTCCTGCAGCCGATACGTCGCG
Organism: Spirochaetales bacterium; assembly: GCA_003245785.1. Lineage (GTDB taxonomy): Bacteria > Spirochaetota > Spirochaetia > Treponematales > Treponemataceae > Teretinema. Next base: position 5,165 of record QKCE01000293.1, read on the forward strand.
ATGATCGCCGGGATCATGGCGCGGCGCGAGTCGATCAGGTCGTTCATGACGAGGGGGCGCTCCCTCACCCAGTCCTTCAGGCCGCCGGCGGGCTTTCCTTTGGCGGCGGCCTCGAGCCAGGCCTGGAGGGTCCGGTTCGCCCGCAATTTCTTGTCGGCGGCGATTACCCGGGCGGCGTAGTCGTCCCAGACCGAGACGAAGCGGTCGATGAACCCCGCAGGATTCGCCACCACGAGTTCTTCATTGAAGGTTTTCCATTTCCCGGAGACGGATTTCCAGCTCTCGTCGAACCGGTCCCGGTCGTAGGAAACGGGGCCGAGGGAACCGTTCTCGAGGACCGAAACCATGGTTCCCGGCTCGGCCATGACGCCCTGGGGGGACGAGGCGGAGCCCTTGCCGGTAAGCTCGTCGTAGGGGGAGCACCATACGGAATGGGAGCTGCAGCCCACCAGGGTCGCGCCGTTGAAGCTCGCCACGACGAACTCGGTTCCCCGCACCCCGAGCACGGAGGACGAGGTACGCACCTGCACGGAGGCGTTCTTGCCCGCGATCCGCTCGACCTTCATCTTCAGGGAGCCGGTGAGGAGTTTTATGTCGTTGGCGGGTTTCGACTGGATTTGGTCCTGGCGGAGGACGGCGACGGTGGACGGGACGATCTGGACCGTGCCGGTGAGGCCCGAGTCCGGCTCGAAGGCGACGGTCAGGGAAGAATCGCCGTCGGTCTTCACGATGTCGAGGTTCTCGATCCGGGTGCCGATATCCACCCGCTTGAGGACCTCGCCGTTCCGGGTAATTTCGGGGGAACCCTCGAGGTACTCGACGCGGCCGAGGGTTTGGGCGAACAGGGCGCAGGATATCGCGCCCGCGAAGGCGAGAAAAGAAACGGACTTTTTCATGGTTCCCTCCTGATTCACCACTCCCCGGCCATGAGCACCTCGGGCTCGAGGCGGAAGCCGGTGCGCTCGAATACGCGCTTCCCGATCTCGTCCACGAGGGCCCGCACGTCGGCGGCGGTCGCGTTGCCCGCGTTGATCACTATGTTGCCGTGCCATTCCGCGACTTGCGCGTCGCCGATCCGGAACCCCTTGAGGCCCGTCTCGTCTATTATCGCGCCGGAAGGCTTTCCGAAGGCGCGGTCGTTCTTGAACATGCTGCCCGCCGAGGGGAAGCGGAAGTGGCCCTTCGCTTCCCGGTCCGCGACGTAGCCGGCCATTTCCGCGGCCATCGCCGCGGGGTCGCCCCGGCCCAGGGCGAAGGTTACCCCGCAAAGGAGCCGGTCCCCCGGGAGGAACGCGACCGGGTCCGCCGAGACCCGCGCCTGGAAGGGGGACCGCTTGTAATCCCACTCCTCGGCCCTTCGGGGTACCGATAAGAGTGTATACCCTGAGGGAGCGAAATACAGCACCCGGGCCTTAAAAAAAACGTCCGAGACCGACCGGTCGTAACAGCGGGCGTTCATGAAGGCGGCGCCGCCGACCGAGCCCGGCAGGCCCGCGAAACGCTCGAGCCCCGAAAAACCGCGTTCGGCGCACCATTCGGTGAGGGCTTCCATGGATGCCCCGGCGCCGGCGGTCACGAAGGCGCACCCTGAGTTCGCGATGGGGGGATCGGCAGACGGGGCAAGCGGGACGGACGAAGGGGGGCAAGGGGCGCCGGGGGCGGCCATTCCGGACCCGCGGCCCTCGCCGCTTCCGGCGTCTTCCCCAAGCCCTTCTTCTATGGAAGAAAGGGATTCCAGGGTAATCACCGCGCCCCGGATGCCCCGGTCGGCCACGAGCAGGTTCGAGCCGCCGCCCACGACGGACACCGGGACTTCGCGTTCGTGCAGAAACGATATGAGGGCGGCGAGGGATTCCGCGTCCGGCGGAGAGGCGAAAAGGTCCGCGGGTCCGCCGATTTTGAAGGAAGTATGCTTCGACATGGGTTCGTCGAACCGGACCGACCGGGCCAAGGCGGGCCAATCGTCCTTTATATTGCTATTTTCCCATATTTTCCGTACATTTAGCATGATTGACGGCCAGTATACACCAAACAGAACCAAATTTTCGATACGGAGGCTTAGGGATGGCGTTAGAATTGTTCAATACCATGGGACGGGAACTCCAGGAATTTCGGCCCCGCGAGGCGGGTAAGGTCGGATTCTACGGGTGCGGTCCCACGGTGTACAACTACGCGCATATCGGCAACCTCCGCGCGTTCGTGTTCCAGGATATACTCGAGCGTTCCCTTTCCTACCTCGGCTACGAGGTGAACCACGTGATGAACGTGACCGACATCGGCCACCTCGCGGGGGACGTGGATTCCGGCGAGGACAAGATGGTCGCCACCGCGAAGGAACGGGGACAGTCCGTCCTGGAGATCGCGAAATTCTATACCGACGCCTTTTTCGCCGACATCGACCGGCTCAACATCCGGCGTCCCGGCACGATCTGCCGCGCCACGGACCACGTGAACGAGATGATCGAGCTGATCAGGCGGATCGAGTCGAACGGGCACACCTACATGTCCGGGGGAAACCTCTATTTCGACGTGGCTACCTTCCCCGCTTACGGCGACCTCGCGCGGCTCAACCTGGAAGACCTGAAGGCCGGCGCCCGGATCGACGTGGACGAGAACAAGCGGAACCCCTACGATTTCGTGCTTTGGTTCACCAAGAGCAAGTTCGAGAACCAGGCCCTGACCTGGGACTCCCCCTGGGGCCGGGGCTACCCGGGCTGGCACATCGAGTGCTCGGCCATGAGCATGAAGTACCTCGGCGAGCAGTTCGACATCCATACCGGCGGGATCGACCATATCGCGATCCACCATACGAACGAGATCGCCCAGAGCGAGGGCGCGACGGGAAAGCAGTGGGTCCGCTACTGGCTCCACAACGAGTTCCTGGTGATGGACAAGGGCAAGATGTCGAAGTCCTCGGGCAACTTCCTGACCCTCCAAACCCTGATGGACGAGGGCTACGACCCCATGGATTACCGGTATTTCCTCCTCGGGGGACATTACCGGAGCCAGCTGACCTTCTCCTGGGAATCGATGGACAGCGCGAAGAACTCCCGGAAGAACCTCGTGCAGCGGGTCTCGGCGATCCTGGAAAGCCTCGGCGAGGCCGCGGCTTCCGCGGCGGATATCGCCCCCGAGGTACCGGCTTCGTCCCCGGCGAAGCCCTATCTCGACCGGTTCCGCGCCGCCCTCGAGCAGGACCTTTCCACCCCCCGCGCCCTTTCGGAGCTCCAGGGCCTCGTGCGCGACCAGGGGCTCTCCGCCGCCGACGTCCTTTCCGGCATAGCCGCCATGGATTCGGTGCTCGCCCTCCGGCTCGTCGACTCCGCCCGGGCGATGATCGCGGAACGGCGGGCAGCTGAGGCCGAAATAGCCGCCGACCCGCGGGTCGAGGCCCTTATCGCCGAGCGAGCGGAAGCCAAAAAGGCGAAAAATTTCGCCAAGGCCGACGAAATCCGTAACCGGCTCAAGGATGAGGGCATTTTACTGGAAGACGGTCCCTCGGGCACCATCTGGCGCAAGGCGTGACGCCGCGTCGTCGCGCGTAACCATCGGGGGATTCGCTTGTTTGAAATTTCGGAAACGCTTCACGCGAACGCGGACGCGGACTTCAGGAAAATATACGACCACGTCATGCCGGTCCTCTTCAAGGTTTCGTACCGCATCGCCGGCACGGAGGAAGCGGCCGAGGACCTTTGCCACGACGCGCTGATCAAGATGGCCGAGAAGAACATGGAGTTCCCCTCGGTCAACGACGCGAAGTACTGGCTTATCCGGGTGGTCAAGAACGCCTCGCTCAATTACGCGAAGAGGAAGGGCCGGGAGCGGCGGGCTTACGAGCGCGCCCTCAAGGAAGACCGTCGCCAGATGGATTCGGGCGAGACGGCGCTCCTGAAGAGCGAAGCCGTGGACCGTGTCCGCGAGGCGATGGACAAGCTGCCGGAAAACCTGAGGATGGTGCTCCACCTCAAGGAATACGGAGAGCTGAACTACAAGGAAATCGGCCGAGTGCTCGGGATAACCGAGGGTAACGTGAAAGTCCGCGTATTCCGGGCACGGGAGCACTTATCGCGATTGATAGGAGAAGACGATGTCTACATGCCCTGATCCCGATCTTTTTTCGGCGCTGTACGACCGCGAGGTCCCTTCCCCCTGGAAGGAGAAACTCGAGGCGCACCTCGCCCATTGCGCGTCCTGCGCCGCCCGTTTCGGGCGTTACGGCAAGATCGGGGAAGCGCTGAAGGCGGGGTTCGCCGAGCCCGAGCCCACGCCCGAGTGGCTGGACCGTTCCTTCGAACGGCTCAAGGCCCGCGCGGCGACGCGCCCCGAGGCGCCGGGAGCGAACCGCCCCTCTCCTTGGGCCGCCCGCAGCGTGCGCCTTTCCGTTCCCGCCCTCGCGGCCATGCTGGTCGCGGCGATCGTGCTGCCTTCGTCCCTGATCCTCGTCTCCTCGAAGGGGAAACCCGCCGCCGACTACGCGGAAAGCGCGGTCGCGACCCTTACCCCGACCCAGGCCCTCCCGGTCTCGCGAAACGCGCCGGTTTACAGCACCGATACCCTGCCCCAGTCCGTCGCGGGCCAGCTTCTCGTGTCGAACGGGCAACTGTTCACGATGGTGGATTACGCCAAGCAATTCTCGAGCGACGAGAACCTTTTCGACAACGCGCAGATTATCATAATCAAACTTCCCGACCTGACCAGGTTCGGGGGCGAGATTCTGTCTCCCGCGGGAATATCGTCGGCGCAGTTCCAGGATTACTCGATACATAAAGCCGCGGGCTCGTTCTAAATGAGGCGAATCCTTTCGCTCCTTTTCCGGAAACACCCCGTTCTCCGGTTTTTGATGTTGCCCCTGGCCTTTTTCGTTTTTTCGGGGCTTTTCTCCCTCGTGACCCTCGTTCTCCACCACAAGCCGTCCATTTCGTCGATATCGCCCTCCATCGGGGTACCCGGCGAGGTCGTGGTGATCCGCGGCGCGAATTTCGGCGACGAGATGGGCGATTCCTGGATCGAGGTCGCGGGAGACCGGCTCTCCTCGTCGGCCTGCCTTTCCTGGGACGGAACCGTGATCAAGATCGTCCTGCCCTCGACCGTCGACGACGGCCTCCTTTACGTCCATACCCGGAGCGGGACGAGCAACCCGGAACTCTTCGCGAACCGCCAGAACATTCCCGTCTCCGTTCGCGAGAGAACCGACCCGGGAATGCCGGTCATCGCGTCCCTCAGCGCCCCCCAGGGGACGGTAGGTTCGGTATTGACCATAACGGGCGGGAACTTCGGTCTCAACCGGAACCAGTCCCAGGTATTCTTCTCGTGGCAGCTCGATTCCGCGATTCCCCGGAGCGGCCAAACCCAGTCCGAGCTCTCGGTCATCGCCTGCTCGGACCACGATTTCGATTACGAATTCTGGAGCGACCAGGAACTCCGGGTGCGCGTCCCCGACGGCGCGGTTTCCGGCAACGTATACGTCAAGACCGACCGGGGCCTGAGCAACGGCTTTTCCTTCACGGTCCAGAACCCCGCGGGCACGAAGAAATTCGGCGCCCGGCGCACCTACGTGATCTCGACGGAAGTGAGCATCACGAACGTGGTGGCGGCGGGCGACAATATCCTCTATATCCGGATACCGCGGCCGGTCGAGACCGCCGCGCAGCAGAACATCGAGATTTCCTCTTCCTCGGTCGAGCCCTTCATGAAGGACTACAAGGGCACGATACTCCACCAGCTCGACAACCTGATCGAGGGGGACAAGAAGCGGATCGCCCACAGCTTTATCCTGAGCGAGTACGCGACTGACTGCGCGGTGAACGCCGCGAGGGTCAAGCCCTACGCGCGGACGGACTCGCCGCTTTACGTCGCCTATACCGCGCCTGACGCCCTGGTTCCCTCGAACGATCCGGCGGTCGCCGAGAAGGCGGCGGCGATCGTGAAGAAGGAAAAAAACCCCTACCGCAAGGCAGAGGCGATTTTCCAGTGGGTCGCGGACAACGTTGCCTGGACCCGCGACGTCCCGGCGAACCGGACCGTGCTCCAAACCCTCGGGGCGCTCAAGGGCGATACCCAGGACCTTTCGCTCCTCTTCTGCGCGATGGCCCGTTCCCAGGGAATTCCCGCGGTCCCCGTGGCGGGCCTGCTCGTTGACGCGAACCGGGACTCCGCCGTACACTGGTGGGCGGAATTTTACCTCGAGGATTTCGGGTGGGTGCCGGTGGATCTCGCGATCGACGCGGGTACCGAGAAGCCCGAGCGGTCCTTCGGCTCCCTGGACGTGAACCACGTCGCGTTCTCCCGCGGCTGGACCGAGCAGTCGCCGATGCTCCAGAACAGCAAGATCGTCTGGCGCAGCCGCTCCTGGGCTACCCAGCCGATATGGGAGGAGTCCGCGGGAAATATCACGGGGTACACTTCCTATTGGGCGGAGCCCAAGATTACCGGCGTATATTAAGTCTCAAGGAGCAAACTTTTATGGTAACCGTTCTTTCCGTCGGCGGCTCGATCGTCGCCCCGGACAATCCCGATACGGACTTTCTTTCTTCCTTCGTTTCCCTGGTCAAGACATGGCTCGCGGAAGACAATTCCCGCAAGCTGATCCTGGTGATCGGCGGCGGCGGACCCGCCCGCTCCTACCAGCAGGCCTTCAGGCGGGTAATTCCGGCCGGGGCGGACGAGAGCGCGGACTGGATCGGGATCATGGCGACGCGGCTCAACGCCCAGCTCGTGAAGGCGATCTTCGGCGACCTGTGCCCCACGGAGGTCGTGTACGACCCGACGGCGGTCGACGTGTTCACGGGTCGCGTCATGGTCGCCGCGGGCTGGAAGCCGGGCTTTTCCACCGACAACGACGCGGTGCTCCTGGCGGAGCGCTTTTCCGCGACCCGGGTGGTAAACCTTTCGAATATCGCGAAGGTGTACACCGACGACCCGAGGGTCAACCCCGAGGCGAAGCCCATAGACGCGATCAGCTGGGGGGATTTCCGGAAGATCGTCGGCGACGAGTGGGTACCCGGCAAGAACGTGCCCTTCGACCCCATCGCGAGCATGCACGCCCAAAAGGCGAAAATCCAGGTGGTATGCGCCGCCGGACGGGACATCGACAACCTGAAGGCGATCCTGGACGATCGGGCCTTCACGGGCACCGTGATAGGCTGACGATATCCTTCGGGTTTTCCCGATGCCCCGAAACCGCGCGGAAACGCGCGGTTTTTTTTATGCGTAAAGCCGCGACGCGATAAGTTACCCTCGGGCGCATTGCGCAACGCCCCGACACGCAATATACTCAGGCAAAGGGGCGTTCATGAACACACTCTCGCGAAAGATCGTCGGGTTTTTCGGCGCCTTCCCTCCCGATCCGCTCCGGGACCCGATCATCGAAAGATTGCGACTCGTCACGTACTACGGGTTTATCGGCTTCATTCTCCTCACGGGCAGCTTCAACCAATACATCCTGGGCCCGAAACTCGATATCAATACGATAATAGTTTTCGTCGCCAGCTTCGCTTCGCTCATCGCGCTCTGGGCGTTCAGGAATCCCCGGTTGGCGCGGATACTCGAGGGGGCGAGCGTCGTCGGCCTCATGGCGATCGCGCTCGTGACCGGGGGAGGGGCCAGGGGATTCGGGATTCTCTACGTCCTGACCTTCCCCCTCTTCCTGTATTTCCTTCTCGACTTCTTCCCGTCCATGCTGATCTCGGTCGCCTATTGCGCCGTCACGGAAGTGCTCCTCCGGCAATACCCCTTCCCCGAGGGTTCCTTTCTCGCCCTTGGCGAATACTCCAGCCGGGTAGGACTGACGGTACTGGCCTTCACGCTCGGTAGCTGCATTTTCATGGGCGCCTTCGAGATTATAGTGCGCCACCTCAGTTCCCTCGCCCTACTGGACCGGTCCACGGGACTCCCGAACCGTTCCCGCATAGAGGGGTTCACGAGGGAACGGCTGGAGCTCGCCGCGATGAACGGCACGCCCCTTTCCCTCCTGGCGGTCAAGATAATCGATTTGCACAAGATGGAGCGGATCTACGGATCCCGGGAGATGGAGGCGGCGCTCGGACGGATCGGGCGGCGCATGTCCCTCGCGGGCGGCAACCCGTGCATCCTGGGCCGCTGGAACGCGGGCCTTTTCATGGCGCTCTTTCAGGCTCCTTCGGAGGAAGAGATTCGAAAGCTGCTGGACGCCGCGCGAACCCCGTTACGGGACGGGACCCAGTCGATAATTCCCGGCATCGCCGCCGCGGTGTACTCATTTCCCCGGGACGCGAACAGCGCGGAAGAGCTTCTTTCCGGGCCGGTCGCGATGCTCGAGTCAGCAGATCTCGAGGACGGCGCGGTACTGACCCCGGACAAGACATGGCTCGAGCGGCAGGAAATACGGAAAGCGCTGCTCGACGCGGTCGAGAGAAACGGGCTTGACGGGGAATTCTCCGTTCGGTACCAGCCGAAGATCCGCCTCGGGGACAAGACCTGCGCGGGAGCCGAGGCGCTCCTGCGTTGGGCGCCCCCCGGAAGGAAGCCGGTTCCGCCCGACGTATTCATTCCCCTCGCCGAGGAAACGGGACTTATCACCAAGCTGACCCGCTGGGTGACGTATCGGGTATTCAGGGACCACGCGGAGAACGCGAAAGACTTCGGACCCCACGGGATACCGCCCTGCAGCGTCAATCTTTCCCTCCACGACCTTCGGGACCAAAACTTGATGGAAATGATCGAGCTCGCCATCCTGGAAACGGGTTGCAGGAGCGAATGGATAGAATTCGAGATAACCGAACGGCTGATGGTGGCCGACGACGCGCGGGTCAAGGCGAGCCTCGAAAGACTGGACGCCGCGGGGTTCCGCATATTCATCGACGACTTCGGAACCGGCTACTCGAGCCTTAGCTACCTGCACCGGCTGAAGGTCCACGGGCTGAAGCTCGACCGTTCCTTCCTGCCCGACGGGGAATCCGCGGGCGAGCTCGATAACCCGGTCGTGAACGCGATTCTTTCGATGTCTTCGGCCTTGGGACGTTCGGTCACCGCCGAGGGCGTGGAGAAGGAGTCCCAAGCTGAGTACCTGAAAGACCGGGGCTGCGACCTAGCCCAGGGCTGGCTCTATAGCAGGGACCTCTCCTTCGCGGACTATATCGCCTTCTACGGGCGAAACCTCCCGTCAGGCCTCGAAACCCTTCACGACCCCGCGTAAAGCCGCGCGATCATTCCCAGAATCTTGTTCCCGTACTCCGGGTCAGCGGCCCAGGTGCCGGAAAGGCCCGCGATCAGGGGCGACTTGCCCTTCGGGTTCACGTACCGGTAACGGGGGTCCACGGCGGGAAGCGCGAGGGGCTCCGCCGTGCCGTAGGCCTTGAGGTGCTGCACGTGGGCCCGCACGCCGGTTCGCGGGTCGGGGAAGGAATTGCCCGGCTGACCCGGGCCGATGGAACCGAGCCCGCAAAAATTGTTCACCTCCGGCGTCACGAGGCCGCCGAATTTCAGGAATCCCGTTTCCACGCACATTTGGGAGAAGGCTACGTCGGAGTTCACCCCCTCGAGGGCGCACTCCTCAACGTAAAGCGACGAAAGCTCCGCGGCCCGAGAAAGGGTTACCGCGGGATTGTTGGCGACCAAGAACGAGGCGAGCCGGTCGGCGCTCGCGTACCCCGCGCCCATGATGCGTTCGGGAACCGGCGGGGGCGCGACCGCGATCGGGGCGCGAAGGGGCGGCGCGGCGGTGGCGCAGGAAGCCAGGAAGGCCGCGGCGGCGGCAAGCGTCAGGAAACGGAATTGGGCGAATGGATTCATGACACATCTATCGGCGAAACCCCGCCTCTCCTGAACGGCTATGGACGGCGCCGCGCTTGTGCCGTATCCTGTTAGGCATGAACCAAATCCTCGCGTCCCTCGGCGCGGCCGTAACGGCCTTTTTCTCCTTCCCCGCCTACGTCATCCTCCCGGCCTTCATGCTGGTCCTCGCCCTCGCGGCCCGCATGGCGATCCGGGAAGCCCTCCTCGCGACGGTCCGGATCGCCGCGGGCTTCGCGGGGGTCTTCATCGTGTTCTCCTTCTTCGTGTCCCAGATCGGCCCGGCGATCCAGGCGATGATAGACCTTCGCCACCTCGACTACCCCGTGGTGGACGTGGGCTGGCCGCCCCTCGCGGCGATAACCTGGTCGTCCTTCATCGCCCCCGTGACCGTGGTCGCGGTCCTGGCGATAAACCTCGCGATGCTCCTTACCGGGCTCACGAAAACCCTCTACGCGGACCTCTGGAATTACTGGCACTTCGCCCTCCTGGGGGCGCTCATCCAGGCGGTCACCGCCAGCGTGCCCCTGGCCCTCGCGGCGACCCTCACGATCGCGATATACAACATCAAGGTCACCGAATGGACCGCGCCCTACGTGAAGAGGGAAACGGGACTCGAGGGCATCGCCGTCAGCCCGATCTCCGTCGCGGGCTTCCTTCCCTACGCGATCGTCATGAACCGCCTTTTCGACCTTATCCCCGGAATCCGGAAGCTCCGCTGGAACCCGTCCAAACCGGGAAGCGGCGCGGCTGCCGGGACCGGTTCCGCCGACGCCGCGGGCGGGTCCGGAACTGAAAAAAGCGAAACGGGAATCGCGGGGGTCGTCTCGCTCCTCCGGGAACCCATGGTAATCGGCGCCCTGGTCGGCGCCTTTCTCTCGATCCTCGCGGGCTACGACGTGAAGAAAACCCTGGAGACCGTGGTGAACGTCGCGGCGGTCATGTTCCTCCTGCCGAAGTGCGGCGCCCTCATCGGCGAGGGCATGGGCGCGGTCTCCCGGGCCTTCAAGGAATTGATGGAAAAAAAGTTCCGCCGGATGACGGGCCTCTCCATCGCCATGGACACGGGGGTGCTCATGACGAACCCCTCGGTCATCGCCACGGGACTCATCCTCATCCCCCTCTCCCTCCTCATCGCCTTCGCCCTTCCGGGGAACCGGCTCGTCCCCCTGGGGGACCTGCCCAACCTCATGTCCATCATGTCGGTGGTGACCCTGGTCATGGGCGGCAACGTCGTCCGCGCGACCCTCGCGGGACTCCCCATCGTGGCGACCTTCATGCTCATCGCCTCCCGCATGGCGCCCCTGTTCACGGACCTCGCCGCCGCCTCGGGCGTGGACCTGGCGACCGGGGGCAAGGCGATCACGGCCTTCACCGACGGAGGTAACCAGATCCGCTTCTGGCTCTTCCACGCGTATCAGGGAAACTGGGTCGCCCTCGCCGTCATCCCGGTAGTCCTTGCCCTCTTGTGGTTCGCCTGGAGGGAGCAGCGGAAGGTCGCTTTGGCCGGGGAATAAGCGGCGAATGCAGGGAATGAGCAAAAGGGGAAATAAGGTCGAAAGGCCAACCAAGGGCCGCCCGGCGCGAAAGGGGGGCCGACGGCCCGAGGGGAGAAGGTCTTTTTGCGCGGCATACGGGGCACGGACCGGCGAGCCTGACGGATGCCGGCGCGCGGGCGTCGCGTTCGGCTTGACACGATTCCGGGGACCGGCTCGCGGGGACCGGGACGTCGTCGGCTACCTTTATCGCGAAAATTACGCGCCCGCCTCCCGCCGTCCCCATGGTATACTTTCCGGCAAGGAAGACTTATGCCGAGCAACCCTTCAGACATCGCGGGCCGATTTCGCGTC
>QKCE01000131.1 GCA_003245785.1 Spirochaetales bacterium
TCACCTAGCCAAAAAAACTTCCAAGCAGTCCTTATTCCCCATGGAGTCCTCACCGGGAGGCTTCAGCGAAATCCGCCATCCTCCCGGCGTCACGTTAACCCAGTAAATCCGTACTCGTCGATTCCATGAAGTACCCGGTAAGCTCGACCAGGAACCAGGGGTAGAATATTCCCAGGGTAATCGCGCAAAGGAGCACTCCCTTGAGCGAGATGGAGAAGGTCTTGCCGCCTTCGGCCTCAAAGCTTACAACCGGCTTGCCGGCGTACCGTGTATTCTCGGCGAAGAAAGCGTAAATCTTCACGATAGCCCAGGGAAGATATATTCCCAGCGTGATGATCGAAAGCAGGCATTGGACCAGCAGTAGGCTGAAATATTCCCCTCCCTTACCCTCGAACCCGAACGAGGCGCCCTTCCAGGTAGTGTATTCGCACCAATACCTCATGATTCTCATCGTCGCCCAGGGGGCGTAGATTCCCAGGGTTATCAAGACGAGAAGGTACTGGCCCAGCAGGAGGCTGAAAAGCTCGCCGCCCTGGCCTTCGAAGCCGAAGGCCGCCCCGTCAAGGCTCAGGTTCTCGCTGAAAAACTTTCGGAATTTCACCATGGCCCACGGGGTGTAAATACCCAAGGTAATGCAGATAAGGAGCGTCTGAATCAGGCATAGCGAAAAGAAGGCCCCGCCGGTCCCAGAGAAGGACGCGGCCTTTCCGCCCACTTCTGTGTGCTCGGCGAAATATTTGGTGATTTTGACGGTTGCCCACGGGATGTAGATGCCCAGAGTGATGATCGAAAGCAGGGTTTGACCGAGGATCAGCGAAAATAGCTGTCCTCCCGTACCGGTAAACGCTAAACGGTCTTTCATACATTCCTCCGAAACTTTATTTTCAAACGATCCAGGATCGCTTGTTCAGCGAGTAGCGCGCGGCGAAAAAGACGCAGAGGCCACAAAGGGTGTCGTGACGGGCTGTGGGCGGGGGTAATTTGCCGTAGGTTTCCGCGAGCGTTCTGTAACGGCCGTACGCGTCGAGTCGGGACGGGGCATCGAGGATTTGCATGACCATGGCGGAAAGCGACCACACGAGGGGCACGAACGAGAGAACGCGCGTAATTATGCCCGAGTTCGCCGCGGAGACGGGAAGGATGACGCTCGCGCAAGCGCAGAGCGCCGCGAGAAGAACGCTGAAATGGATGAGTATAAAGGGCAAAATTCGCATTTTTCCGCCTCACTCACGTTCCTTAACTGAGTGTAAGCTATCTGCGCGAAATTACCAGTATTTGGCTTGGTCGAACGGGCCGACTAGCTAAATCTCCTCCATTTCCTCCGCGTCATAGGCGTCGACGACGGGTTCTGCAAGGAAGTCTTCGGGGCTTTGGGCGTTTGCCGAGAGGCCCTCGAGGCTGAGGCCCGCGAGCTTTTCGTAGACCCTGGCGGCCGTGCCGGAGTCGCCCTCGTCGAGGGAACAGCCGAGGAGGAACCATTCGCCGTCCTGCTCGACCCGGCGCACCGTGGCCGCGACGGAGACGCTCGACTCGCCCTCGGCGGTGATGGGGAGGGCGATTTTCATGGAGTGCCTCTCGCCCGGGGAGATTTCCCTGGAGGCGATGAGGAGAAGGCCCGAGGCGGAAAGGTCGCCGAGGTAGCCCAAGAGCCGGCCGTCCTCGCCGAAGGTTTCGAGGTTGTAAAGGAGCTCTTCCCGGCGTTCCTTCCGGCCGTATTTCCTGTCCCGGAATTCACGGTCCACCACGTAGCGGCGGAGGACCCGGTTTCGCTCGACGCCCCCGGCCTTGAGGTATCCGGCCATTTGCGCGAGCACCTTCGCGGCCCGCTCTGCGTCGGCGGAGTGCTCTTCGGCGTCGCCCGCGGATTTGACGATTGCCTCATAGCGCTCGGTTTCCTTCCGGAAGGCGTCGGTAAAGCCGTCGAGGCGCTCGTTTACCTTTTCCGCCGCCTCGGCGGTAACCGAGGCCTCGCGGATTTGCTCGGAGAAGACGCCGTCGAAACCCTCGAGGTCCCGGTTCGCGCCCTCGATGGCGTCCACGATGCCGGCGAAGTTGTCCCGGGTCTTGGTGAGGGTTTCCTCGAGGGCTTCGGCCGATTCGGAGACGATGCCGACGAGGGAATGGGATTCCCCGATTCCCTTCGCCACGGACTTGAGGACGTCGTCGATGGCCCGGAGGGAGTCCCTGCTCGAGGCCGCGAGGGTGCGCACCTCCGAGGCGATGACGGCGAAGCCCGCCCCCTGCTTGCCCGCCCGGGCCGCCTCGATGGACGCGTTGGTGGCGAGCACGTGGGTCCGGTCCACTATGTCCTCGATGGACTTGAGGCTTTGGGCGATTTTCTCCGCGTCCGCCGATTCCTGGCTCGCGTTGGCCTGGAGGTCGTGCAGGACCCGGGTAAGCCGGACCGTTGCCTCGTCCATTCGCGCGACGTCCTTCCTTCCCTTGGTAGCCTCTTCTGCGGTGGCTCGGCTCGCGGCGAGTACCCCGGTAAGCCGTTCCTTGGCTTCCACGGCGCGCCGGGCGGAGAGTTCCGCCCGGGAGGCGTTTTCGGTCATGCTTTCGCGGATGACGACGAGTTCGTCCTTGGTTTGGGTTTGGGTTTCGTAAAAGCGCCCGACCTCGTCGCTGAGCTTCCCGAGCATGCCGAGCTGCCCCGTGGAGATGTCGGCGAGGTGCCGGGCCGAGAATTCGATGTCCGAGGAGAAGAGGTCGAAACGGGCGCCCGAGCGCTGGAGCACGTCCATGTCCTCGTGAATGCGCTCGAAGGCGTCCCGGAAGGCGGGGTCGCCGCAGGCGTTTTCCGCCAGGGCGGGAATGTCCACCTTTTCGGGCTGGGCGGGGCAGCAGTCCCCGTTGGCCTTGCCGTTTTTGCCGTCGGAAACCGGTTTTTGGCGGTTTTTTCGGGAGATTGACGAGGCGGCGAGGGAGAGGACCGAAAAGGCCCCGGAGAGTAGGGCACAGGCCATGGCAGGGGAGCGAGTGCCGGAAAACGCGACGAGAACGGCCGACGCTAGGGCGAATGCCAGGGCGGAAAGGGTAGTGAAGGTCGCGATGCGGGTTCCGATCGTTCGGTTCGTACTTTTTGCCATGTTATATGGATAAATTATGTGCCATTCTCCACTAATTCGCAAGCTTCTTTCCTTGACAGGGCCCGGGGGATGCCTGAAAGTTTGATATATGATCTCCCTTGCCGAGTTTTCGAAACATTCCCTCTTCGGGGGCTTCCTGCCCTCCGATATCGAGCGGATAAGCCACCTTTTCGCGGTACGTCATTTCGTCGAGGGGGAGGATATCCTTCGGGAGGGCGAGCCCAACGACGCCATGTTTTTCCTGATGGAGGGGAAGGTTCGGGTGACGAAGGGCGACCGCGAGCTGATCGAGTTCGCCGCCGGGGACAGTTTCGGCGAGATCGAGATGCTCGACACGAAGCCCGCCGCCGCGTCGATCCGCGCCCTGGCGCCCTGTACGGTGGCCTGCCTCGACCACAAGGCGGTCCACATGCTCTTCCACGTGGATGCGAAGCTGTTCTCCCTTTTCATGATGAACCTCGCCCGGGACCTCGCCCGCCGCCTGCGGAGAATGGACGAACTCCTGTAGCGCCCCCGCGGCCCTTTCGCCCCCTCCCCTCTTTCTTGCGCTTTCGGCCTTCGCCTTCCTTCCCCTTCCCCTTCCCTTGACCGAGATCGCGGGGACGGGCTACCCTTTCGGACATGAAACCGACGACCCTGAATCCCTGTCCCCTCGACGACGACTCCGCGATCAACCTGCGCGGCAACACCTGGCTAGTGAGCGGCCCCACGAACGTGGGCGTATGGGTCGAAGGCGGGGAGGCCTGGCTCGTGGACAGCGGGAACGACAAGGAAGCGGGGCGGAAGCTGAACCGCATGGCGACCGACCGGGGCTGGCGGGTCGCCGGGATCGTGAATACCCATTCGAACGCCGACCACGCGGGGGGAAACGCCTTCCTGCAGGGCAAGGCCGATTGCAGGATCGTCGCGACGGTCGAGGAGGCGGCGTTCATCGAGGCGCCGGAGATAGAGGCGGCCTTTTTATGGGGCGGTTCCGCGCCCCCGGAGCTCCGTAACAAGTTTTTCGAGGCGAAGCCTTCCCGGGTGACCGACCGGGTTCTGTTCCCCCCGGCGCAGGGGCAGGGCGGTTCGGGCCCTTCCGGGTTCCGCCTCGCGGCGCTTCCCGCGGGCCTTTCGGCCTTTCCCGTGCCCGGCCATTTTTTCGGGATGATCGGGGTGCTGACCCCGGACCGGGTGGCCTTCCTGGGCGATTGCCTTTTCGGGGAGGCGGTGCTCGCGAAATACGGCATTCCCTTCATATATAACGTCGCGGCCTTCAGGGATACCCTGGCCCTCCTGCCCTCGCTGGAGGCCGATATTTTCGTGCCGAGCCACGGGCCTGTTCTTCGGGGAAGGGCCGAGGTGGAGTCCCTCGCGGCGCGGAATCTCGAGCGGGTCGACGCGGTCGGCGCGAGGGCATTCTCGTCCGTCGCAGACCGGGGAGCCGCCTCCTTCGACGAGGTCCTCTCGGACGTCGCGACTGCCTTCGGCCTCCGGCTGGACGCGGCGCAGTACGCCCTCGTCGGTTGCACCGTCCGTTCCTTTCTCACGGATCTTTACCGCTCCGGCCGAATCGTCCCCGATTTCGCCGGAAATCGACTTTCCTGGCGCGTGGCGCGAATCCTTTAGTTTTGCCTGAACGTTTCCGCTTGCGGGTTTGCCGAAAGAAGCGTAATCTGGAGAGACAATCCATAAAGGAGGACTTATGAAAAAGTTCCGGATTATTGCGTTGGCGCTCGCCGTCTGCGCCATAGTCGCGCTACCCTCGTTCGCCGGGGGAAAGCAAGAAAACGAGAAGGTTTTGAACCGCGCGGTGGTTTCCAAGCTGCAGCCGTTCAATATCGCCGACCTTTCCGACCTGTATACCTCGACCATCGCGGGAGACATGATGGAAGGGCTTTTCCAGTACAAGTACCTGACCGACGCGTACGAGCTGGAGCCCCTCATCGCCACGGCCATGCCGAAGGTTTCCGCCGACGGTCTTACCTATACCTTCACCCTGCGCAAAGACGCGTACTACTACGATCCCACGGGCGAAGTTTTCAAGGCCAAGAAGGGCCGCGCCGTCATGGCGAAGGACTTCGTGCTCTCCTTCAAGCGCCTCGCCGACCCGGAGATCAACTCCAGCGGCTGGTGGCTTTTCGACGGCTTCATAAAGGGCCTCAACGAGTGGCATGACGCCGCCGCGGCTTCCGGCAAGGCCGATTATTCCAAGGAAGTCGAGGGCGTGAAGGCGCTCGACGACTACACCCTCCAGCTGACCCTTACCCAGGCGTATCCCCAGATCCTGTATACCCTGGCGATGCCCTATACCTACCCGACTTGCCAGGAAGAGATCGACGTCCGCGGCGAGGAGTGGGTAAGCTTCCCCATGGGATCCGGCGCCTATTACATGGACATTGACGAGACCATTCCTGACAACCAGTACGTGCTCAAGAAGAACCCGACCTGGCACGGCGGCACCTATCCCACCGAGATCGGCTCCGTCGCCAAGGGCCGCGGCCTCGGCGCCGCCGCCGGCAAGAAGCTGCCCTTCGTGGACAAGGTCGTCTATTATATCGTGGAAGAGGACAATCCCCGCTGGCTCAAGTTCATGAACGGCGAGATCGACTACATCACCCCGCCGAAGGACTTCTTCGGCCAGGCGGTAGTGAACAACAAGCTCACCCCGGAAATGGCCGCGAAGAACATCCGGCTCGACATCGACTCGTCCCTCGACGTGACCTACGACTTCTTCAACACCGACATATCCTACTTCCAGAACAGGAAGCTCCGCCAAGCCATGACCATGGCCTACAACGTGGACAAGGCCATCGAGATCTTCTACAACGGCCGCGCGATTTCCGCCCAGACCGTGCTTCCCCCGGGACTCGGCGGGTACGACCCGAACTACAAGAACCCCTACAAGCAGTACAACCTCGCCAAGGCGAAGCAGCTCCTCGCCGAGGCAGGCTATCCCGACGGAAAGGGCCTGCCGACCTTCAAGTACCAGCTCTACAGCGCGAGCGCCACGACCCGCCAGATGGCCGAGTTCTACGTGAACGCGATGAAGGATATCGGGATCAATATCGAGCTCGTTCCCGGCGACTGGGCGACCTACCTGGACCGGGTGGACAAGCACGAGTGCGAGCTCGGCGGAAACGGCTGGGGCGCGGACTATCCCGACGGCCAGAATTTCCTCCAGCTCCAGTACGGCCCGAACGCCGCCCCGGGACCGAACGCCGCGAACTACGACAACCCCGAGTTCAACGCGCTCTACGACAAGGCCATCGTGATGCAGCAGGGCCCGGCCCGCGACGCCGCTTACGCGAAGCTCGCGCAGATGGCCGCCGAGGACTGCGCGATCAGGCTCGGCGTGCACCGCCGGATCTACTCGCTCGTGAATCCCTGGCTCATGAACTGGGAATACCGCGACATCGGCGCCGGATACTCCAAGTATTACGACATCGACGTCGAGGGGAAAGCCAAGGCGCTTTCCGGTAAATAAGCGGGAGGTTCCCGCGCAACGCGAATGTGCCTACCGGCCGGCCGGCGTCGACCGGTAGGTCTTTCCTTTCGCGGGAACCGCGCTCGCCCCATTCAGGAGTCTCAAGACATGATCAGCTATATCATCCGGCGCCTTTTGCACGTATTTCCCATCCTGCTCGGCGTCGCCCTCGTTTTCTTCCTCCTATTCAACGTGATCGGGGGACAGGACCGGTTCCTGTACAACCTTCTCCCGCAAAAGTCCCGTACCACTGAACAGATCGAATTTTACCGCCACAAGTACGGCCTCGACCGGCCGCTTCCCGTGCAGTACCTCGAATTCGTCCGCCAGATGGTTACCTTCGATTTCGGGCGGTCGGAATCGCGGAAGACCAAGGTGACGACCCTCATCGCGCGCCAGGTCCCCAACTCGGCGCTCCTTACCTTTCCCGCGTTCTTCATGGAAATAGGCCTCGCGCTCGTGCTTTCGGCGCTCTGCGCCTTCTATCGCGGCAGCCTGCTCGACAAGACGCTCACGATACTTTCGGTCCTGGGCATGTCGATCCCGTCGGTAGTGCTCATAATCCTGGGACAAACGGTTTTCGCCTATCAGCTCCATTGGTTCCCCATCTCGGGCTGGGCCAAGGGCATAGGCGTGTTGAGATATCTCTGGCTACCCTGGGCCCTGTGGATCTTCGGCTACATCGGCTACGACGTGCGCTTTTTCCGCACCGCCTTCCTGGAGGAGGTGCACAAGGATTACGTGCGCACCGCCAAGGCGAAGGGCCTCCGGGACTCGCAGATCATGTTCCGCCACGTGTTCAAGAACGCGATGATCCCGATCCTGACCTACGTGGTCATCGAGATCCCGTTCCTCCTGACCGGCGCGATCCTCCTGGAGCGGTTCTTCAGCATCCCCGGGATCGGAGACCTCATGATCAACTCGATTTTCCAGTATGACCTTCCCGTCCTGAAGGCGGTGGTCATGGTGTTCACCCTCTTCTTCGTGGTGTTCACGCTCATTACCGATCTTCTGTACGCGTGGGTCGATCCCCGCGTGCGCCTGAGTTAAGGGGTCCCGTATGGCAAAAAAAGACCGCGCCGGGGCAGGCCCCGAGCTGGTTTCGAAAATAGCGGTGAAGAATTACGTCGGGAAAAGCCCCTGGCACCTCGCGTTCCTCCGCCTTACCCGCAACAAGATCGCCTTCGCGTCGCTCCTCATCGTCCTCCTCTACATCGTGGCGGCGATCGTGACGCGTTTCAACGTGTTCGGCATCCAGACCGCGGCGGCGACCCACGACTACGACAACCGCTACGTGGGTTTCCTTTCCCGGGGACTCCACATGTTCCACGTGTTCGGGAGCGACAACTTCGGCCGCGACGTGCTTTCCCGCGCGATCCTCGGTTCCCAGGTTTCGCTCTTCCTCGGCTTCACCTCGGGCCTCATCATGATCCCGATCGCGATAGTCGTGGGGGCGATCGCGGGCTACTACGGCGGGATCCTGGACGACGTCGCCATGTACGTAATGAGCGTCATAGTCGCGATCCCGGGCATCCTGATCATCCTGTCCCTGGTGCAGATCGTGGGCCGGAGCTTCTGGACGATAGCCCTCGCCTTCGCGATAACCGGCTGGGTCGGGCTCGCCCGCGTTATCCGGGGCTCCTTCATCCAGTCCCGGGAGTTCGAGTACGTACTCGCGGCCCACACCCTGGGCGCGTCGGACTTCCGCATCATCTTCAAGCATATCCTCCCGAACTCGATGCACTTCGTGATCATCCGGTTCGTGCTCAATTTCGTGGGCGTGATCAAGAGCGAGGTATTCCTCGCCTATATCGGCCTGTCGATAATCGGCGCCTCGACCTGGGGCAACATGATCGACGAGTCGAAGCAGGAGATCATCGCGGGCAACTGGCAGAACCTGACCGCCGCCTCGGTGTTCATGATCGTTTTCCTCGTGTGCCTGAACCTCTTGGGCGACGCGATTCGGGACGCCCTCGACCCGAAACTCAAGAACCTTTAGGAGTCGCCCGTGGCACTGAAACATAAAACCCTGCGGCACGGCTTCGCCGAGCAAGGCGCGGCGCCGAGCGGCTCGCTCCTCGAGGTCAAGAACCTCCGGACGTTCTTTTTCACCGAGGAAGGCGTGGTGCCGGCGGTGAACGACGTGTCGTTTTCCCTCAAGCCGGGCGAGACCCTCGGCATAGTCGGCGAGTCCGGCTGCGGCAAGTCCGTGACCTCCCTTTCCCTCATGCGGCTCATCGACGACCCGCCGGGACGGATCATCGGCGGGCAGATCGTATACAAGGGCCGCGACCTCCTCTCCCTCCGGGAAGACGAGATGCAGCGGGTCCGGGGCAACGAGATTTCCATGATCTTCCAGGAGCCCATGACGGCCCTGAACCCGGTATACACCGTCGCCCACCAGATCGCCGAGGTGCTCGAGCTCCACACGGACCTCGACAAGGCGGGCCGGAAGGCGCGGGTCATCGAGCTCCTGGAGCTCGTCGGCATTCCCGAGCCCGAAAAGCGCGCCGAGGCGTACCCCCACGAGCTTTCCGGCGGCATGAGGCAGCGCGTCATGATCGCCATGGCCCTCGCGTGCAACCCCTCGCTCATCGTGGCGGACGAGCCGACGACCGCCCTCGACGTGACGATCCAGGCCCAGATCCTCGAGCTGATCAAGGAACTCCAACAGCGGCTCGGTACCGCGGTAATCCTCATCACCCACGACCTCGCGGTCATCGCCGAGACGGTGGAGCGCGTGGCGGTCATGTATTCCGGCGTAATCGTCGAAATGACCGACGTGCGGACCCTGTTCAAGTCCGCCCGGCATCCGTACACGGAAGGGCTCCTGAACTCGATTCCGGTGCTCGGGAATTCCGGGAAAAAGCTGGTGCCGATCAAGGGCCGGGTGCCGAACCTGACCCAGCTTCCCCCGGGGTGCTATTTCAGCAACCGGTGCCCCTACGTGATGCCGAAGTGCCTCGAGTCGCTTCCTCCCCTCGAGGAAGTGTCGCCCGGGCACTCCGTGCGCTGCTATCTTCGACAGAAAGGAACCGACGCCAGATGAACCACCCGGAAAACGAGAACCTGCTAGAGGTTTACGACCTCAAGAAATATTTCCCCATCAAGACCGGCGTCTTTCAGCGGACCACCGGCCACGTGAAGGCCCTGGACGGGGTGTCCTTCGACGTGCCCCGGGGGAAAACCCTCGGCCTCGTCGGCGAGTCCGGCTGCGGGAAAACGACCGCCGGGCGGACCATCGTGGCCCTGTACAAGCCGACCCAGGGGGAGATGTACTTCGACGTGCCGAAACCGGTCATCGCGGAAATCCGGGACCTGCGCGCGAGGCTCGCCCCCCTCGACCAGAAGTCCCATGACGCCCGGGACCTCCATGCCCGCATCGACGCGATAAACCGGGAGTACGACGTATTTTCCCTGCCCCGGCAAGAGCTGAACCGCCGCCGCCGCGAATTCCAGATGGTGTTCCAGGACCCCTACGGATCGCTCAACCCGCGCATGGCGATAGGGAACATAATCGGCGAGGGCCTCGATATCCACAAGGGTTACCGGACGAAATCCGAGCGGAAGCGGATGGTCGAGGAGCTGATGGACGTGACCGGCATAGACCCGGGGTACATCAACCGGTATCCGCACGAATTCTCGGGCGGCCAGCGGCAGCGCATCGGGATCGCCCGGGCACTGGCGCTCAAGCCGAAGCTCGTGGTGCTCGACGAGCCGGTGTCCGCCCTGGACGTGTCCATCCAGACCCAGATACTGGACCTCCTCAACAAGCTGAAGGCCGAGTTCGGGCTCACCTACATATTCATCGCCCATGACCTTTCGGTAGTCGAGTATTTCTCGGATACCGTGGCGGTCATGTACCTGGGCCGGGTGTGCGAGATCGCCGACCGCGCCGCGATTTACGGCGAAAAGCTGCACCCCTACACCCAGGCGCTCATCTCGGCGTGCCCCGTGCCCGACCCAGACAACAAGAGTAAGCGGATAATCCTGACCGGCGACGTGCCCTCGCCGATCAATCCGCCGCCGGGCTGCAACTTCCACCCGAGATGCCCCTACAAGATGGACATCTGCTCGCGGCGCGAACCGCCCCTCGTGGAGGTCAAGGGCGGGCATCGCTGCGCCTGTTGGCTCCATATTCCCCACGAGACCCCGGAAGCCTGATGTTCTTCGCGGTTTTCCTGTCCCGCGACGGGAAGCGCCTCTCCTTCGGGATGCGGCCCTTCCTCCGCGGGGCGGTCGGTTTCGCCCTTTTTTCTGTACTCGCGATGATCGCCTTCACCCTCACCCCGGAGAACCTCGCGGATACGCCCCTCGCGGGGAAGGTAAACCTCGTCGTCTTCCCGGTCCTCCTCGCCCTCGGGTTCCTGTACCGTTACCGCCTCCTTTTCGACGCGGAAAAGGAAGAGGTATGCCTTGACCGGGGCCTCGTATTCCTCTACCGCCGGAAGCGCTACCGCTTCGACGAGGTGACGGGCGTGATGGCGCGGCCCTACGCCACGAGGAAGCTCGATCCCGCCGGGACGCGCTACGTCTTCGGCTTTTACCTCTCGGGGCGCCCGGTGATCCTCGAGCGCTCCTGTTCCCCCGGGGCGTTTCGGCACTTCTACTATTCCTTCAAGTCGTTCTTCCCCCTCGCGGTGAACGAGGAGGGCGGTCCCGGACCGAACGACGGCGCCTCCCTCAAGAGGGAACGCTCCCGCTGAGAAGGCCTTGCCGCCGGCGGCGGGTTTCGCTCCCGCAGGGACGCCGCCCCCGTCGGCTATCCGCATGACCGTCGCCCGGCGACCCTCGGCGCATCCTGAGGTCCGGACCGACACGGCGGGCATTCGGAAACCCTTGGGTGCATGGCCCGGCGCCCCTTCGGCGCCGTTCCTGTTCGGGATAGTGAAAAAAATCGGCGCAATAATCCCCCGAATGGCTGGTATCCTGAACCAAGGAGGATATCGTCATGAAAAATCGTAAATTCCGAATAAAAAGCAAATTCCCGGTCGCCTTCGCGTTCGCGCTCCTCGCGTGCGCGGCCTTCGCCCATGCCGACGCCTATCTCGGAGCGAACGACCTCGAACCCGCGGCGCTCAAGGCGCCGCTTGCCGTGGACTCGTTCACCCTGATCGCCACCGAGGCGAAGGGAGTCACGGTCGAGGCCCTCGACGTCGAGCGGGTCGCCGCCGACGGTGAGGTTTTCAACGTCCGCATCAAGCTGAACGGGAGCGGTTCCGCCGAGTACCGGGCGGTCAAGTTCGCCGCTTCCGCCGCGGGGAAGGTCGTCGTGTACCTGAACAGCAGCAGCAAGACCGACGCGCGCGTCCTCAAGCTCGTTGATGCCGCGGGCAACGCGGTCGCCGAGCTCCAGGCCCCGCCCGACGCGGGCACCGACGCGGGGATGGCCTCCGCCGACATTCCCGCCGCCGGGGATTACTACCTCTTTTCGGCGGGAAGCGGGATCAATCTCTACGCGGTCTCGGTAGAGTAATTTATGTTCCCGAAGCCCTTTACCGGCCCGCGCGTTCGCGCGGCTCTTTTGGCCGCGCTTGCCCTCGCGTTTTTTTCCGTCGGCGCGCCGCTTTTCGCCCAGTCGGCCCGCCCCGCCTGGGAAACCGTGCCGGACCCGAAGATAGTGTCCGTCGCGCCCATGGAGGGACGCCCCGAGACCGTAGAGCTTTCCTTCTCGGGGGAGATAGGGCCGAAGGGAGCGGACAGCGCGGTCGCCGAGATGCGCGACGCGTCCGGCGCCGTCGTGGAATCCAAAAAGGTGGGGCGATCGTCGCGGGAAATCAAGGCGGTAGAGTTTTCCCCGCCGGGAAGCGGCGAGTATACCTTTGTCGTGCGCGCGGCGCGGCGTGACGCTCCGGGCGAGAAAGCCTCGGCTCCCGTTTCGTTCGCCTTTTCCTATCCCCTTTCCGCGCCGCTACCGGAAACGCGAAACCTTGGCGGCGGCGCCGTCGCCGTGAGCTGGCGGCCCGCCTTCGAGGCGACCGCCTACCGCGTCGCCTTCCGGGACGGAGACCGGGTCGCCTACGATTCCGGCCCGATCGCGGAACTTTCATGCACGGCCCGGGGCCTCACGATCGGCGTGAAATACTCGGTGAGCCTGGAGGCGATCCGCGGCGGCGAACGCGCCCTGTCCGCAGCCGTCGGAAAGACCGTACGCGCGGAAGCGGACCGGGAATGGCGTTTCGCCTGGTTCGGGCAGTCGACGAAGGCCTCGGTGAACCGCTTCGAGATGCTCGACCCGGACGCCCCCTCGTTCCGGCTTACCTCCTGCTCCGTCCTCCCGAACGGCGACGTGGACCAGAAGGGCGGGAAATACACCGCCTTCCACGACGGCGTATCCTTCTACTACACCGTCATCGACCCGGACCGCGAGAACTTTTCGCTTACCGCGACCTTCACGGTCGATTACGTGAACCCCGCGGCCGACGGCCAGGAAGGCTTCGGCCTGGTCGCCATGGACAGCCTCGGCGAGAACGGCGTTTCGGGGGTGAACCACTACACCAATTCCGCCGGGATCATCGCAACCAAGTTCGAGGAGACGATCGCGGGGGCGAAGAAAACCTCGAAAGATACCCTCGGCGCGCGTTTCGTCACCGGAATGACCCCGGAAATCCTCGCGCTCGGAGATTCGGGCATCGCTGAGCACGCTTCGAGCGTCTCGCGCGCCTACAGTTACGCGGCTTCGGACCTGATCCGGAAAGGAGACTCCTGGCGCATTACGCTGAAAAAGGACAATACCGGCTATCGCGCGATACTGGAAAAAGAGTACGCCACCGAAGGCGCGGTGACCGAGTATACGCTTTACGGCCCGGACAAGCTCCGTCAGCTCGACCGCGACCGAGTGTACCTCGGATTCACCGTCGCGCGGGGCTGCAACGCGACCGTGACCGACGTGGATTTCGCCGTCACCGACCCGAGGTCCGACCCGCCCGCCGAGCCGGAACCGCCGGAACTCGTGCCCCTCGTAGCCGCGGTGGATTCCCCTTCGACGTCGACCGGGACCTCGTACCGGTTCGCGTACCGCGCCAACGCCGACGGAACGGTACGCGTCACCGACCGGTTCGGGAAGGCCGCGCTCAAGCCCTCGCGCGTGAAGGCTGACGCGGATTTCTTCGCAAAGCTCAAGCTCTCGAAGGGGGTGAACGATTTCGTCGTTACCTTTGATCCCGACCCCTCGTATTCGCCGGGACCGGGGAAGGCCCTCGCCCATTACGACCGCGAGCTTGCCCGCTACGTCGAGGGAGCCCTTTCCGTCTCGTCGCCCCTCTCGGTCGCCCTCAACTCCTATCCCGGCAAGGAACTTTACGTGACTCCCGACGGTTCCTTCCTGGGAAAGGGTACCCGCGATTCGCCCTTGGACCTCCACACCGCGATCGGCTTCGCGAAGCCCGGCCAGCCGATAATCCTGGCGGGCGGCGAGTATTTCCTCACCCGCGGCCTCATGATAGAGCGCGGCAGGGACGGTACGGCCCGCAAGCGGATGGAGCTCCGCTCCGCGCCGGGGGAGCGCGCGATACTCGACTTTTCCGGCGCGTCCGCCGGCATGGCGGTGTGGGGCGATTTCTGGCGAATCGACTCGATCGACGTGAGAAACACCCGGGGCGACGTGAAGGGCCTCCAGATCGCGGGGAACGACAACGTCGTGTCGAACGTGCGAACCCACGATTGCGGGGACACGGGCCTGCAAATCAGCGGCTCGAGCCTCGAACCCAGGGAGAAATGGCCGAGCCGGAACCTGATAACCGGCTGCGAATCCTTCGGGAACCGCGACCCGGCGGAGAACAACGCCGACGGCTTCGCCGCGAAGCTCACCTGCGGCGAGGGCAACGCGTTCAGGAATTGCGTGGCCTGGTCGAATATCGACGACGGCTGGGACCTCTTCGCCAAGATCGAGACCGGGCCGATCGGCGCCGTGACCATCGAGAACTGCGTCGCGTACCGGAACGGCAGCCTTCCCGACGGATCGGGGAACGGGGACGGGAACGGCTTCAAGCTCGGCGGCGACGGGATCGCGGTCCCGCACGTCCTGAGGAATTCCGTGTCCTTCGCGAACGGCGCCTCGGGTATTACGAGCAACTCGAACCCCGCGCTGAGGCTCGAAAACTGCGTCTCCTACGGAAACTCCCTCGCGAATATCAATCTCTACGGGAAGGGGAGCGCGCTGTCGTTCTCGGCCGCCGGCTGCGTTTCCATGGCGGGAGGCTCGGCCGACGTTATTCCGGACCTGGCGGCCCTCAAGGGTGCGGGCAATTTCTTCTGGACGGGAACCGCCTCGTTAAACGCCCAGGGAGTCGCGCTCGGGAAGGACGCGTTCGCGAGCGTGGATACCGGCATCAGGCCCGAGATCCGCGCCGGCGGCACGATCGACATGCACGGGCTCCTTTCGCCGACGCCGCTCATGCCGAAGGGGTCGGGGGCGAACCTGCGCTGAAATCCGGGGTTGGCCTCTTTTTTCGGACAACCCCGCCGCTTTTCTGCTACAATCCCTTTATGAGCGCGAAAAAGAAAACCGGCACGACCGCCTTCCGGTGCACCTCCTGCGGGTACACCCAACCCCGCTGGCTCGGCCGCTGTCCCGACTGCGGCGAATGGAATACCCTCGAGGAAATCCTCCTTCAGGACGCTTCCCCGGTCGGGCCCGGAAGCCTCATCGCCGGCGCCTCCGGCCCCGCGGGGACCGATCCCTTCGCGCCCCGGGTCGTCCCCCGGCCGGTTCCCCTTTCCGCGGTGGAGGCCCGGGACGGCACGCGATTGCCCACGGGCATCGGCGAGCTGGACCGCGTGCTTGGCGGCGCCGCCATGAAGCGCTCCGCCGTCCTCGTGGGCGGGGAGCCGGGAATCGGCAAGTCCACGCTTCTGCTTCAGGCCGCGGCCGGCGCGGCCACCAACGGGCGCATCCTCTACGTCTCCGGAGAGGAATCCGCCGCGCAGATCCGCTCCCGGGCGGACCGTCTCGGCCTTCCCCCGGACAGGATAGAGCTCCTCTGCACGGGCCGCCTCGAGGACATAGGCCGCGCCCTCGCCGACGTGAATCCCGTTTTCGTCATCGTCGACTCCATCCAGACTGTATACTCCCCCGAGGCGGGCTCCGTGCCGGGCACGGTAAACCAGCTCAAGCTTTGCGCCCACGAGCTCGTGGCCTGGGTCAAGGAGCGCGACGCCGTGCTTTTCCTTGTCGCCCACGTGACCAAGGACGGCTCGATCGCCGGCCCGAAGGCCTTGGAGCATCTCGTCGACACGGTCATTTCCTTCGAGCGGAACGACGACGAGGTGCGGTTCCTCCGGGCGCTCAAGAACCGCTTCGGCTCGGTGGACGAGCTCGGCATATTCAGGATGACGGAAAAGGGCCTCGCCGCGGTGGAAGACCCCTCCGGGATGTTCATCGTCCGGCGGACGGGCGATCTCCCCCCGGGCGTCGCGGTGGTTCCGGTGTTCGAGGGAAGCCGCGTCTTCATGGTGGAAATTCAGGCCCTGACCGTGCCCGCCAAGGGCGCGATGACCCGCGTGTTTTCCGACCGGGTCGACGCCGCGCGGGTCAGCCGCGTCGCCGCGGTGCTCGAGAAGCGGATAGGCCTCCGCTTTTCCGACCAGGACATTTACATCAACGTGGCCGGGGGCGTGCGCCTCGCCGAAAGCGCGATCGACCTGGCCCTCGCCGCGGCGCTCTATTCCGCCCGGACGGACATTCCCTCCCCCCAATCCACCGCCTTGATAGGGGAGCTGAGCCTCGCCGGGGAGATACGGCCGGTTAACCGCCTCAGGCAACGCGTGAAGGCCGCGACCTCCCTCGGTTTTTCCGATGTCTTCGCCCCCGAGGCCGATTCGGGCGCCCGGCAGGTCCGCGACATCCGCCAGGCGACGGGCATGCTTTTCGGAAAGCCCGTTTCCTGATAACAGTCGGGTTTTCCCGTCTTGCGCCGCCTTTTAAGCACTGATGGCAAGATATTTCGACTGGTTGGCCTATAAAATGACGTAAATCCGCGAAGAAAATGTTTGCGAAAACAAGCAGAGTGGGATTATAATCAGTTACATTGTTTGCGGAAACATGTTTTCGCAAACAATGTAGCATACCGAGAATGAATGACAATCCCGATCACCAAAGACTGTTCGAATGGCTGAACTAGTTCGGCTTGTATCTAAAAGAAGGAGTTTTTATGAAGAAAATTATCGGT
>QKCE01000333.1 GCA_003245785.1 Spirochaetales bacterium
CTTCATGGCGGGGTTCGTAAAAACGATTCCCCGGGAAATCGAACAGGCCGCGGTAATCGACGGCTGCGGGCTTTTCAGGACCTTCATCCTGATCGTGCTGCCCCTGTTGAGGCCCGCGATCGTGTCGCTTTCCGTGATGCGATCGCTGACGGTCTGGAACGACTACCTCTTGCCGAAGCTTTTCCTCCAGAAAAAGGGGCTGCAGACCCTGACCGTGGCCATAGCCAACATGTTCGGGCAGTATCGGTACAATCTCAACGTGGCATTCGCGGCCATCATCATATCCGCGATACCGATACTGATATTTTACCTGCTCAATCAGCGATATATCGAAAAGGGTATCGTCGCCGGGGCCGTGAAAGGATAAGGTATGGAATCGTATAAATGCGGCGCGTGCGAAGTCGCGATCGGGCCCGAGGGCTGCGCGATACGGGCGAAGGGCGGCGCCGAGATGCTTCGCTTTCCCCTCGACGTCGAGATACTCCCCCTCGGCGCGGAAGCCGACCCCGGGATGCCCGTATCGTTTGAAGCCCGTGACACCCCCCGGGAGCGCGTATGGACCGCCTCCTACGAAACCCGCGCGTGGGCCAAGAAGGAAGTGGAGGTTTCGATCGACGGCGGCGTCCTGTCCGTCCGGGCGACGGCGTACGCGCGTGCCGGCGATCATTCCTTTCGCGTTTCCCGGGTCCGCTACGGGAAGCCCTTCGTCGCCCTGCCCGAAAAGCTCTTTTCCCCCCGGTTCGATTGGTCCAGGGGCACGGTACACCTTGGCCCGGAACAGGGGGACGAGCTTTCATGCCAGCAATGGTTTAGCCCCCCGCCCTTTTTTTACGGGCTTCTCGGCGGGAGCGAGTGGTACGGCGCCGGGATCGTGGCCGGGAAGGGCGAGTGGAATTTCGTCAGTTTCGCGTGGGAGGGGGGAGAGGCGCCCTCGTTCGTTCTCGATTACGAGGGTCATGCCGGAGGATCCGCCAGTTTCCGCACTCCATCGCTCCGTTTTGACCTATCCGGGTACGGCGACGAATTCGCGGCGCTGGAGGCCTATACGGGCGGTCTCGCCGCGGCGGGAGCGATCGACAGGCCCGCGAGGCCCATTCCCCGGTGGTGGCGGGAACCCATGTTTTGCGGCTGGGGCGAGCAGCGTCTCCGTTTCAGGATGGAACATGGGGGGAGCGAACTCGGCAGTTGGATTAACGCCGGGGATTATTCCTCCGAAAGTTTTTACCGGCATTCCCTCGGCGTTCTCGAATCCCGGGGGGTAAACCCGGGCATCGTGGTCATCGACTGCTTTTGGGCGGAGGAGTCCTCCCGGGCGAGGCCGAATCCCCTCCGTTGGCAAGACATGCGCGGCTTTATCGAAGAGCAGCACGGGAAGGGCCGGAAAGTGCTCCTTTGGTATTCGCCCGTCCTCGCCGAGGGATTGCCGCCCGGGGCGTGCATGACGGTCGGCGGCCGACGGGTCGCGGGAGACCCGGAAAGCCCCGAGTACCGGGAGATCGTGTCGGCCGAGATCCGCGCGATGATTTCGGGGGACGACGGGTGCCTGAACGCCGACGGCTTCAAGATCGACTTTACCCAAAATATCCCCAGCGAGCGGGGCGTTTTCAGGAACTATCTCGACACGCGGCGCAACATAATCTCCGAGAGGCCGGAAGACAATTACCCTCCCCTCGGGTCGCGGGACGGATTGGTCAGGCAATCGGGGCTCGCGTGGGGATGCGAACTGGTCCGCGCCTATATCGACGCCGTGCGGGGCCCCATGAAACGCGCGAAGGAGGACTCCCTGCTCGTGACCCATACGGCCAACCCGCGGCTCGCCGATCTCGTCGACATGCTTCGGCTGAACGATATGGACGGCACTTCGCCCGACGTGCTCGGCATCATGGGCGCCCGCGCGAAGATCGCGAAAGCCTGTAACCCTCGTTGGCTGATCGACACCGATAACGACCTGATGGTCAATAAGGACATGTGGCGCCGTTACCTCGCCCTTCAGCCGTCCCTGGGGAATCCCGACACGTATTACGCGACGGGCATCGCGGCATCGGGCGAGCACTTCGACGCCGGGGATTACGAATTGCTGAGGCGGGTCTTCGCGGGGCACAGGGAAAGGATCGCCGGCGAAACGGAGGGATCCTGACCGGCGCCGAGCGCCCCCGAAACGCGCGGGATCCCGCGGCTCAGGCCTTGCCCTCGGCGTAAGCCGCGAGGTCCCAGGCTTCCGGCTCGGGCTTTCTCGCGAGCAGGGGGCCGAGCCGCTCGAGGAGGTCGCGGAACACGCCCGTGCGCATGAACGCCTCGGCGTCCGCCTTGTCGCGCCAGGAACCGACGGCCAAGGCGACGGGCCTTGCCTCGAGGAACTGTATCCGCGCCATGCCGGGCGCGGCGGCGGCCTTTTCCGGGACGGATGCCTTCCAAAGCGCGCATCCCTCGTCGAATCCTTCTTCGGTGAAGGTATATCTCATGGTTGCCGTGTACATGCTAGAAGTATAAACCGTTTCCCGCCTTTGCGCCTTTCCGGGAGGACGGTGTACGAGCTCCTCAACCGCTGACCATTCCCAGGAAGTATTCGTGGATTCTCGGGTCTTCCGGGGTGAGCTCCGGGTGGAAGGTGAGCCCGAGCAGGTTCCGGTACCGTACCATGACCGCCTCTTCCCCGCCGTGGGCTTTCGCCTTCGCGAGGATATCCACGCCTTTTCCCGTTTCCAGGATGCGCGGCGCGCGGATGAAAGTGGCCCGGTAGGGTTTCGCGGCGTCGATGCCGGCCATGGACGTCTCGAGGCCGATCGCCTCGATGAAGGATTCGGTCTGTCTCCCGTAGGCGTTCCGCTCCACGGTTACCGGGAGGAGCGAGAAGGGGTAAACCCTCTCGTCGCCGCAGGGCCGGCCGAGCATGATGAGCCCCGCGCAGGTGCCCATTACGGGCTTTTCGGAAGCGAAGGCGCGGAGGGCATGCCACAGGGGCGCGGGTACCCAGGGGACCCCGAAGGCGGGGCCGGTACCGTGATTCATGAGGTGTTTCGTGAGGACGGTGGACTCGCCGCCGGGAATGACCAGCGCCGCGCAGCGCGCGAGGTCTCCTTCGGTGCGGACCTCGACGGTTTCCGCGCCGAGGGACCGAAGGACCGCGATATGGCTCGCGAAGCCGCCCTGGAGGGCAAGTACGCCGACGACGTGTTTCATAGGTTGATGTCTCCCTGAAGTGGAATGGATTGGCGGGTAAAACGCGGGAATGGCTAAGAAGGGGTAGCGGAGGACGGGCCCGAAGGCGCGTTATCGCGCGCCTTCGGGCTTGGCCGGAGCGAGGGGAAGGCTTTCCCCTCCCCCGAATTCCGCTTGGCCCTTCCGCCAATATCGATGCGCCTGGCCCATACCGCGGGGTTTTCGCGCCTCGCGCGTAAACCCCAAGTTGGTGATCGGCCCGCGATCACCAACCCCGGCCCGCGAGCTTGTCTTCCTCGGCCATTTTGGAGACGTCGATGCCGTCCATGGCGGGGCCTAAGCCCGTGGAGACCTCGAGGAGGACCTTGGGGTCGCGGTAGTGGGTCACCGCCTTGACGATGGCGCGGGCGCGTTCCTCGGGGTCCTTGCTCTTGAAGATGCCGGAGCCGACGAAGACGGTCTCGGCGCCGAGGTGCATCATGAGCGCGGCGTCCGCGGGGGTCGCCACGCCGCCGGCCGCGAAGTTCGGGACAGGGAGCTTTCCGAGGCGGCGGGTTTCGAGCACGAGCTCGTAAGGGGCTTGGAGTTCCTTGGCGGCGGTCATGAGCTCGGCCTCGTCCATGCCCTGGATGCGGCGGATGTCGGCCATGAGCTGCCTCATGTGGCGGACCGCCTCGACGACGTCGCCGGTGCCGGCCTCGCCCTTGGTGCGGATCATCGCGGCGCCCTCGCCGATGCGGCGGAGGGCCTCGCCCAGGTTGCGGCAGCCGCAGACGAAGGGGACCTTGAAGTTATGCTTTGCGATGTGGTAGGCCTCGTCGGCCGGGGTGAGCACCTCGCTTTCGTCGATGAAGTCGATCTCGAGGGCCTCGAGGATCTGGGCCTCGACGAAGTGGCCGATGCGGCACTTGGCCATGACCGGTATGGACACGGCCTTCTGGATTTCGGCGATCATCTTGGGGTCGCTCATGCGGGACACGCCGCCGTCGCGGCGGATATCGGAAGGAATGCGCTCCAGGGCCATGACCGCGGCGGCGCCGGCCTGCTCGGCGATCTTCGCCTGTTCCACGTTCGTCACGTCCATGATCACGCCGCCCTTGAGCATTTCGGCGAGGCCGACCTTTACGGCGAATTGTTCTTTCTGGTCCATTTTGTTTCTCCTTAAAAAAACTTCGTTGGATGGTTTCTTTTCAAAGTCGCCCCGGCGCGGCCGGGTCGACGGCGTCTGTTCCGTCAAAAGTCCCCGAGGCCGGAATACCCGGCGGGTGCGGCGGATTCGCCCAGGTACGAGCGCACGGCCCTCGCGAGACGCTCGATCCCGGTTTCTATTTCCGCGGGTTTCAGCGAGCCGTAGCAAAGCCGGAGGGAGGGGGAAAAGCGCCCGTCGAG
>QKCE01000059.1 GCA_003245785.1 Spirochaetales bacterium
GGGTAACGGGGGCTTTCGAATTATAATCGACGGCGGTCGAGTAGATGTCGGTAATCTTCTGGTAAAAACGGCGCTCGCTCGCGCGAATATCCCTGATGCGTTCGAGGAGTTCGTCGAAATAATCTTTGCCGAAAACGGCTTGGCCTTGCTTGAGCCGCTCGTCGTCGAGGGCGAAACCTTTCACGAGGAATTCGCTCAAGACCTCGGTCGCCCAGCGACGGAACTGCGTACCCCGTGGGCTACGAACCCGATATCCGACGGCGAGTACCATTTCCAGCCGAAAATGCGCTGTTTTATACGTTTTTCCGTCAGAGGCAGTTATTAAGTAATCCTTAATAACTGAATCTTCGTCCAGTTCACCGTCCTCGATTATGTGTTTAACGTGTTGATTAACGTTTGGGACGCTTGTCTCGAAGAGCTCAGCCATCGCCTTCTGAGTTATCCAACAGGTATCATCGTCGACGAGAATCCGAACCTTTGCCTTACCGTCTTCGGTATTGTACATAAGAAAATTGGCAACGCGAATATCGCCCATTACACGCTCCCCAAAGGAAAGATTTCAGTTGTCAAGTAATACTTGACGACTGAAATACTTATATAACAGGGAATTAGGTTTTGCCCGGCATTACCCGCAACATCACCTTTCTGGAGCGATAAATCGAGGCAACCCATCACTTTCCCCCGAACGACTTGATGAGCTCGGCTTTTAAGGCGGCTTGGACGGATTCGAGGTCTTTCGAGATCGCGACGTATTCTTTCCAGAGTTCGTCGGGGTCGCCGAGCTCTACTTTAGTTTCGTGCGGGTTCTTGCAGTCGAGGTTGTAGTTGCGCTCCGCGAGATCCTTCGCGCTGACCTTCCAGGCGTATTCGTTTTGCTTGCGGCCCTTGCGTTCCGCGCCGCCCCACCAGGCCTTCTCGCGGTCGAACTCCTTGATGGTAAGCGGCTTCGACTTGGAATACGACTTGTAGCCTTCGGGATAGGGATGCTCGAAAAACCACACGTCCTTCGTCGGGCCGCCCTTCTCAAAAAAGAGCACGTTCGTGTTGATGCCGGTGTAGGGACTGAACACGCCCTTGGGGAGCCGGACGATCGTGTGGAGGTTGAACTCCTCAAGCAATTCCTTCTTGAGCGTCGACTTCGTGCCCTCGCCAAAAAGGAAGCCGTCCGGGAGTACCACCGCCGCGCGGCCCGTATCGTGCTTGAGAAGGTGCATGATGAGCGCCATGAAAAGGTCCGCGGTCTCGCGGGTTTGGTATTTTCGGGGAAAATTCCCCTCGATGCCGTCCTCTTCCATCCCGCCGAAGGGGGGATTCGTGATCACGATATCGACGCGGTCCTTCGGGCCGTAGTCCTTCAGCGGGCGCGTGAGCGTGTTGTCGTGCCGGATATTCGTCGGAACGTCGATCCCGTGAAGCATCATGTTCGTCATCGCGAGCATGTGCGGGAGAGGCTTTTTCTCGACGCCGTTAATGCCAACGGCAAGCCGTTCGCGGTCTTTGGCGGTCTTAACCTGATCCTGCAGATTGCCGATCGCGGAGGTAAGGAAACCGCCCGTGCCGCACGCGGGATCGAGAATCTTTTCCCCGAGTTGGGGATTGATGATATCGACCATGAACTGAGTGAGAGCACGCGGGGTGTAGTACTCGCCCGCGTTTCCCGCGGACTGCAGGTCGCCGAGGAGCTTTTCGTAAATGTCGCCGAAGAGGTGCCGGTCGCTCGACGAGTTGAAATCGACGTCCTGCTCGATCGTGTTGACGACCTGCCGGAGGAGGGTGCCCGACTTCATGTAGTTGTACGCGTCCTCGAACACCGAGCCGACGACCTTCCCGTGGGGAGTCGTTCCTTCCGTCGTCGAGAGCTTCTTGAGGAACGGAAAGAGCTCGTTATTGACGAAGTCGATGAGTTCCTCGCCGGTAATTCCCTCCGAGTCCTTTGCCCAGCTTGACCAGCGGAACCTCTTCTGAAGAGGGCTCTTATAGCCGGGAACGGTGAGGCCCCATTCCTCTTCCTTGTCGTCGAATATCTTGAGGAACAGGAGCCAGACGATCTGGCTGATGCGCTGGGCGTCCCCGTCGACGCCCACGTCCTTTCGCATAATATCTTGAATTGATTTGATGAGCGTTCCGATTGGCATTTAGTTTCTCCCGTTGTAGATCACGCGGTGTAGAGCGCGCGCTCAAGTTCTTTTACGGCTTCCTCGTATGCGTCCTTGCCGCCGAACGCGCGGACGATCTCTATCGGCGTGCCAAGATCGCTGACCGGAGGCACGCTGATGATCTGCGGCTCCTCGATCGACACGACGCCCTGGTCGGCGTATTTATCGAGAAGAGCCTCGAGCACCGCGCGCGCCTTGTCGCCGTATTTCGCGAAGTAGTTCCGTTTCTTTACCTGATCGGCCCGCTCGCGCCGCGTAAGAGGCGGCATATCCCAGGCGACGTGGCACACAAGATCGAAGGGATCAAAGTCCTTACCGATCTCATCCGCAAGCGCCTCGAAAAACACGCCGTGTTCCTCTAAAGCCCCGATTACGGCCTCTTTCTTCTCGGCGGCGGACCATCTGGTAAGGAATTCATCCATGCTCCGGAACGCGTTCTTTAGCGCCCGCTGAGTATACTCCTTAAGGGATTCGGTAATCAATTTCCCAGAAGCGTCGAGATACTGCACGCGCTCGGCGAGCACCTTTACCTTGACGTTAGAAACGACGTACCGCTTAACCGGAGGCGGGTCGTCGTTGCCGCCTTCTTCGCCATCATCGTCCGTGGGTAGCCAATCGGCGCCGTCGACGATTCCGGCAGGATCGTTAACCTCGCCGCCTTCGTCGTCAACTTCGGGATACCCGCCGTCGCCCTCGTCGGGATCGACCGGGTCCGTGCCCTTCGGTTCGTATACCTTCACCGGCTCCCCGTCGAAATCCTTGTCCGCGAAAAGCTCGGTCGCTTTCTTGAAGTCCATAATGGTGAACCAGAACTTCCCGTAATCTTCGTTAATCCGCGTGCCCCGCCCAATGACCTGTTTGAACTCGGTCATCGATTGGATATGCTGGTCGAGCACCACGAGCTGACAGGTCTGCGCGTCAACGCCCGTGGACATGAGTTTGGAGGTCGTCGCGATGACGGGATACCTCGACTCGGGGAAAATGAAGTTGTCGAGCTCGGCCTTTCCTTCCTCGTTGTCCCCCGTAATTTGCATGACATACTTCCCGTTCTCGGAGACCAAGTCCGGGTTCTCGTTTACGAGGGCTTGCCGCATCCGTTCGGCGTGGTCGATATTGTCGCAGAACACGATCGTCTTCGAGTACTTCCCGATCCGCGCGAGGTACTCGGTTATCTTCTTCGCCACGATTTGGGTGCGAGGCTCGAAAACGATGGTTCGGTCTATGTCTTTTTGGTTGTATATCCGGTCCTCGATAAGGTTCCCGTGCTTGTCGACCATGCCCGCGCTCGGGCGCCATCCCTCGAGGTCCTTGTCTATGTCGACCCTGATAACCTTGTACGGGGCGAGAAATCCGTCTTCTATGCCCTGCTTCAGCGAATAGGTATAGATGGGTGTCCCGAAGTAATCGATGTTCGAGACCTCTTTCGTTTCCTTCGGCGTCGCCGTAAGTCCTATATGGGTCGCGTTGGAGAAATAATCGAGGATCGCCCTCCACGCGGAGTCCTCCGACGCGCTTCCGCGATGGCATTCGTCCACCACGATAAGGTCGAAGAAATCCGGGCTGAACTGCTTGTAGATATTCTTCTGTTCCTCGTTGCCCGTCACGGCTTGGTAGAGGGAAAGGTAAATCTCGTAGGACTTATTAACCTGGCGTTTCTCGATCTTCGTCATGGCGGGGCCGAAGGGCTTGAAGTCGTTGGTCCTAGTCTGGTCCACGAGGATGTTCCTGTCGGCAAGGAACAATATGCGCTTTTTCGTCTTCGATTTCCAAAGCCGCCAAATAATCTGGAAGGCCGTAAACGTCTTGCCGGTTCCCGTGGCCATGACGAGGAGTATCCGGTTTTGTCCCCGGGCGACAGCCTCGACGGTCTTGTTGATGGCGAGAAGCTGATAGTAGCGTGGCGCCTTCCCGCTCCCGTCGCTGTAATAATCCTGCGTTACGATCGCTTCTTGGTCGGCATTCATCCCTTGCGCGACGCGCCATCTATTCCAAAGGGATTCAGGGGTCGGAAACTCGTCGAGAGATAATTCCCGCTCAATTGCGCCTGAAGCGAGTTTGTCATGGAATAGAAATCCCTTACCGTTTGAGCTGAACACGAATGGAACCTGTAGCATCTCTGCGTACCCAAGGGCTTGTTGCATGCCTGCCCCGACGGAGTGAGTTGCGTCTTTCGCCTCAATAATGGCGATAGGCATGTTGGGTTTATAGAAAAGGACGTAATCGGCCCGTTTATGCTGTCCCCGGGCATGAACCTTCCCGCGTACGATGATCCGGCCTTTCGTGAGCTGATACTCTTCCCTGATTTGAGTATCGATATCCCAACAGGACCGGCTAAGCGCGGGGGTAATGAATTTTGTGCATATATCCCGTTCCGAAAGAGATTCCTT
>QKCE01000033.1 GCA_003245785.1 Spirochaetales bacterium
CTCGCCGGTACCGTCTCGATCCACGCAGCCCTTCTCCGGGCGGACGACGGGGGGAACGCGGAGCTTGTCTCGATCGACGTCCCGGTGGACCTGTCTCCCGGGCGGCTCGCGACGGAGGATCGGGGAAATTACCTCGCGGTATTCGAGGCGGGCGCCGGGGATGGGCCGGTTAGCCCGGCAGACCGGGCGCAGGGGTGGTACGTGTGCGGAGGGTGGGCGCCGGCGGGCCTCGCGGGGCGCCTCGCCCGACTCAAGAGAAAGGGAAGGAACGCGACGCCCGGTACCGTCGAGGCATTCATCTCGGGCGCGGGAACGGTAACGACGTTGCCGGTGGTTTCGGAAAACGATTTGTCGGGGGAACTTGCCGCCGGGCTTACGGCTTTGGGCGGCGAGTCGGCGACGCGGCTCGTGCCGGATAAAAACGGCGGCCCGTCGTTCCTTTTCCGGTTCGACGGGCCGCCCCTGAAAAGCCGGGCCTTCCTCGACCTGCTCTTCAGGTTTCGCGCGGGGGCGAGGCCGTCTTCCCGGGGGGAATAGTCGCCGACCCCGTCGCCGCTACTGGAGCAGGATGAATTCCGCGCGGCGGTTGAGCCAGCGGTTCTGGATGTCCGAGTTGGACACCCGGGGGTTCGTGGAGCCGAGCCCGACGGTCGTTATGGCCGCGGGATCGCAGCCGAGGGCTACCAGGGCTTCCTTCACCTTCGCGGCCCGTGCCGCGCTAAGGGGAATGAGTTCCTCGGCGTTTTCCTTCGCGAGCCTCGCGGGGTCGCCCCAATGCTCGGCCACCGCGAATCCTTCTATGGAAATCCTGGTGCCCTGACGGGTCTTGAGGATTCTCGCGACCGTCTCGAGGGCCTTCTGGTTGCTCGCCCGGTCCCTCGCCGAAACGTCTTCGTAATCGGCGGTGTACGCCTTGAAGACGATGGAGGGAACCATGATCCTGCTCTTCGCTCTCTCGCGGACGACGAGCACGTCGGTGGAGAAGCTCGCCTCCGCGGCCTTCGCGTCGGAGCCCGCGGGGGGCGCGAGCCGCGCGGTGAACTTCGTCGCGCTGTCGGCCTTGTCGCCGGAAGCGTACGCGCCGTCCCACGAGACGGTCCCGCCCGCGAGGTCCTTGCCGGAGAATTCCTTCGCGACGGCCCCGCCCGCGTCGGTTACGACGAGGCTCCAGGAACCTGCGGCCGCCGGGTCGGGAAGCGCGACGGTAAAGGTTACCGCGTCGTTCTTTCCGTCGCCGTCGGGGGAAAATGACTTGGGGGCGACGGAGAGCGTGGCCTGGGGCGCGGGGGTTTCCGCCGCGGCCTCGGCGGGTTCGGGCGCGGTTTCGGTAACGGGCGCCGGCGCCGCGGTTTCCTCGGGCTCGGGAGCGCTCGCGCACCCGGCCGTTACGAGCGCCGCAGCTATGGCCAATTCAAAAATGATGTGTTTTGCCTTCATGATGGGACTCCTTGTGTCCCCAGTATAACACACGGGACGTACCGTCGTTACCGGCGGGACGGGCCGTACCCGATCCGTCGGGAAGGTCTTCGCTAATTAGGAATTTTTTCTATTTACGGTATCGTTACTTTCATGGGATACTGGAGGCGTGGCGCGTCATCAATGCCGTAAGGCGGGTATCGCATGAAGAAAATTCGTCGATCGATAGCCATAACCCTTCTCCTCTTCTCCGGTATCGCCGCTTTCGCGACGGAACCGGAAGAGATCCGGTATCTCACCGAGGATTACGCCCCTTCCAATTTTATCGATAACGGCAAGCTTACGGGGCTCGCCGTGGAACTTCTCCGGCTCATGTGGGCGCGGATGGGCGTGGAGGAGCAGAATATCCACGTGTACCCCTGGCCTCGCGGGTACTCGATGGTCCAGACGGAGCCGAACGTCATGCTGTTCGCGATGACCCGGAGCGCCGAGCGGGAAGGGCTTTTCAAGTGGGTGGGCCCGATTTACGGCGGAAACTATACCCTGTATTCCGTCGGCGCGAAGCCCCTTGCCGTGCGCCGCCTGGAGGACGCGAAACGGCTTCGCGTGGGGGTGATACGGGCCGAATTCACGGAAAAGGACCTCCTTGCCCGGGGCTTCCCCCCGGAGAACCTGATCTCCATGGAAACCGTGCCGCAACTCACCAAAATGCTCTTCATGGGCAGGATCGATCTCCTGTACCTTTACGACGGTACCCTTAGGGCGTACCTCCCGAAGATGAACGCGACGGAGGCTGATTTTTACCCTTCTTTCGTGGTCTCCGAAAACCGGCTCTATTACGCCTTCAATAAATCCGTAGACGACGCCCTGATCGCCCGCTTCCAGGCAGCCCTGAACTCCCTGGACTCCCAGCGCCGCGAGATCGCCCGCCGCTACGGCGTAAGCCCCTGAGGA
The DNA here is from genome assembly GCA_003245785.1 of Spirochaetales bacterium. Taxonomy (GTDB): domain Bacteria; phylum Spirochaetota; class Spirochaetia; order Treponematales; family Treponemataceae; genus Teretinema. The sequence continues at coordinate 2,371 of QKCE01000033.1, forward strand.
AAGGGCGGAGGGGTGGCGGAAAACGGCTTCGGGGGCGGCGCGGGCGGCCTTGGTCGCCCGCGACGGCCCCGAAGCCGGTTGCAGCCAGGGGCTTTTCAACGAAGTTTCGAGAGGGCCGCGTCGCTCGATGTGAAGGTTGAGGACGGAAAAGTTAAAGGCGAGACAGGTTTCTTGCCCGATCGCGGTTCAATGCGTGAGCGGGGCCATGAGTGGCGCATGCCCTCGAACGGTTCCGCAGGAGGGGCCAAACAAGGTTTGGCCACGACGAGGACCGAAGTGAGAGGGTTGCGCCACGGACGCCCCGCTCAGGGTAGGCGCACAAACTTGGGTAAGAAACATTTATGTGCCTCCCCTCTTTTTAACCGTTTTCTAACAATTCCCTGACGATTTCCTAACGCGCCCCCGGTAGATTCCGTAGCATGAACACTTTTTCGGTTTCGAACATGGACTTCTGGTACGGAAGCCATAAAGCCCTCAAGAACATCGCGATAGACGTGGAAGCGAACGCGATTACGGCGCTGATCGGCCCCTCGGGGTGCGGCAAGTCGACCTTCCTGCGCTCGCTGAACCGCATGAACGACACGATCGACGGTACCCGCGTGGAGGGCACGCTCCTGTATAAGGGGCTCGACATTTACCGGGACTACGACGCCCTTGACCTTCGCAGCCAAGTCGGCATGGTGTTCCAGAAACCGAATCCGTTCCCGATGAGCATTTACGACAATATCGCCTACGGGCCCAGGATACACGACCCGAAGATCCAGAAGCACGCCCTCGACGCCCTGGTGGAGGAAAGCCTTACCGAGGCGTCCCTGTGGGACGAGGTGAAGGACCGGCTCCACAAGAGCGCGATGGGTCTTTCTGGCGGCCAACAGCAGCGGCTCTGCATCGCCCGCACCCTGGCGGTAAAGCCCGAGGTGGTGCTGATGGACGAGCCCACGAGCGCCCTGGACCCGATCTCGACGGCCCATATCGAGGAGCTGTGCTATACTTTGAAAAAGGATTACACGATCATTATCGTGACCCACAACATGCAGCAGGCCTCGCGCATTTCGGACTATACGGCCTTCTTCATGATCGACGAGGAGCGCTGCGGGTACTTGGTGGAATCGGGCGAGACGAAGCAGATTTTCTACAACCCCAGGGACAAGAAAACCGAGGCCTATATCTCGGGCCGGTTCGGTTGAGCGAGGGAGGCACGCGATGAATCATACCCATTTCGAGGAAAAACTTTCCGCCTACTACCAGAATATCATGTACCTGGGGACGATGGTCGAGCGTTACCTGGTGGACGTGATCGACGCCTACAGCGCGAACGATACGGAGCGCTCGAGGGAACTGATCGCCGAGGACGACAATATCGACAAGAAGCAGGTCGAGCTCGAGCAGGAGAGCGTGATGCTCCTCCTTCTTCAGGCCCCGGTGGCGAGCGACCTCCGGAAGATCGTGACCTCCATCAAGATCGTGGCGAACCTCGAGCGGGTAGGCGATTACGCCGCGCACCTCGCGAAGTTCACCGTGAAGGGCAACCGCACCCTGTACCCGCAGTTCGTGCCCCGCATCGCGGACATGGCGAAGCGGGCCACCCGCATGATCCGCGATTCCCTTACCGCGTACATCAACGACGACGAGGCCCTCGCCATGGCGACGGCCCGGCTCGACGAGGAGATAGACGCGGCGAAGAAGTCGATCATCAACGAGCTGATCATGCTCCAGCCGAAGGACGAGACCGAGATGCGCCAGGTGTACCGCTATCTCTCGATCTGCAAGGACCTCGAGCGTCTCGGGGACCATATCACGACGATTTGCGAGTGGGTAATCTTCACCGTTCGCGGCGAGATCGTGGACCTGGGCCGGAACGCCCGGGCGGACTGAGGGGCGCGGCGGGGCGCGCGAGGCGCGGTCCGCGAGGAGTATCGCGAGTAGCCGAATATTACTAGCGCATAGGCGAACGCCCCCGAAGGCCGGGGGCGTTTTCATTTTTCGGGCCATGATTGGAGGAAAGGGTCGCCATGGGCGTGGCGCCGCGCCGGGGTGCCCGACGCGCGCTCCCGGCCTGCCGGCAGGGCCGGCGGTTACCTGTCGGCTTCTCCGGCGTTCCTCAGCGACCGGGGGATTCTCGACTCGCCGGTCGAGGCCGC